>JBDTKD010000064.1:0-5505 GCA_039935515.1 Bradyrhizobium sp. | reverse complement strand
GAGGCGGCCACGGAGGAATCCGCCAACCGCTGCACCGACTTGATGCCGTGTTCCTTGAGAATGCGCTGCACGCCGCGAATGGTGTAGCCTTCGCCGTACAGCAGGCGGCGGATGCCGCGAAGCAGGTCGACGTCGTCCGGGCGATAATAGCGCCGGCCGCCGCTTCGCTTCATCGGCTTGATCTGGGCGAACCGCGTCTCCCAGAACCGTAGCACGTGCTGGGGGATATCGAGGTCGTCAGCGACCTCGCTGATGGTTCGGAACGCATCCGGCGCCTTGTCCAAATGCCCGCTCCTCTTCAATCACCGGTTGAAGGCTGCTCAGTCGGCCTTGTCGGCGCCGTTGCTGATGCCATTGATCCGCTGCTTCAAGATCGCCGAGGGTTTGAACACCATCACACGCCGCGGCGAAATCGGCACTTCGGTGCCGGTCTTCGGATTACGTCCGATGCGCTGTCCCTTCTTGCGCACCATGAACGATCCGAACGACGACAATTTCACCGTCTCGCCCTTCTCGAGGCAATCGGTGATCTCCTTCAACACCAGTTCGACGAAAGCTGATGATTCCGTACGCGACAGGCCTACCTTCTGGTAGACCGCTTCGCACAGATCGACGCGTGTCACTGTCTTCCCGGTTCCGGTCATCGCCTGCCCCACTCACGGCGAACAATTCGTATCTGAAATTAAGAGGTTAACGCGCAATGGTCAACAGCGCTGTTAGCTGCCATAGCATGAAAGAAGTGTGCAATCTATCCGGACTTTCTAACCCTGTCCCTACCAGCGCAGCAGCGCCGAACCCCAGGTGAAGCCGCCGCCCATCGCCTCCAGCAGCACAAGATCGCCCTTCTTCACCCGTCCGTCCGCGACGGCGACCGACAGCGCGAGCGGTATCGACGCCGCCGACGTGTTGCCATGCAGATCAACGGTCAGCACCACTTTCTGCGGTGCAATATGCAACTTGTGCGCTGAAGCATCGATAATTCGCTTGTTGGCCTGATGCGGGATGAACCAGTCGATATCCTCGGCGGTGGTGCCGGTGGCCTTGAACGCATCCACGATCACGTCGGTGATCATGCCGACCGCGTGCTTGAACACTTCGCGGCCTTCCATCCGGAGATGGCCGACCGTCTGCGTTGAGGAAGGACCGCCGTCGACATACAGCTTGGCCTTGTGCCGGCCGTCCGAGCGCAGATGCGTGGTCAGGATTCCGGGGTCGGTAGGCTTTCCGGGCTGCGGCTCGGCGTCCAGCACGACGGCGCCGGCGCCGTCGCCGAACAGCACGCAGGTGCCGCGGTCGTTCCAGTCCAGGATACGCGAGAAGGTCTCGGCACCGATCACCAGCGCCCGCTTGAACGCGCCGCAGCGCAGGAAATTGTCGGCGCTGGCGAGCGCGAAAATGAAGCCGGAGCAGACCGCCTGCAGATCGAAGGCGGCGCCATGATTGATGCCGAGCCCGTTCTGCACCGCGACCGCGGTTGCGGGAAAGGTATTGTCCGGCGTCGAGGTCGCCAGCACGATCAGGTCGATCGACTGCGCGTCGACCCCGGCGTGGGCCAGCGCGGCCCGTGCGGCGTGGATCGCCAGATGCGAGGTGAATTCGCCCTCGGCCGCGATGTGACGCTGCCGGATGCCGGTGCGCTGCACGATCCACTGGTCCGAGGTGTCGATCCGCGCCGCGAGATCGGCATTGGTCAGGATCCGCTGCGGCAAATAGGAGCCGCAGCCGAGCACGACCGAACGTATTGCAGTCAAGATACAGCCTCCTGCGCGGGCGCGAGCGCGCTGCCGTTGCGATTGAGCATCTGATTGATCTTGGTCAGGAGATCGTAGTGGACCATCTCATAGCCAACATCGACCGCATAGGCAAAGCCCTCGGCGTCGGTGCCGCCGTGGCTTTTCACGACGATGCCGTTCAGCCCGAGCACCACGCTGCCGTTGGATTTGCTTGGATCGAGCTTGTCGCGCAGTGCCTTGAAGGCGTTTCGGGCAAACAGATAGCCGATCCGCGCGCGCCAGGTGCGCGACATCGCACTGCGCAGGAATTCGGTGATCTGTCGCGCGGTGCCCTCGGCCGCCTTCAGCGCGATATTGCCGCTGAAACCTTCGGCGACGATGACGTCGGCAGCCCCCTTGCCGATGCCGTCGCCCTCGACAAAACCGATATATTCGAGCTGCGGAAGGTTCATCGCGCGCAGCAACTCCGCGGCTTCGCGAATTTCCTCGCGGCCCTTGATTTCCTCGACGCCGATATTGAGCAGGCCGACCGTGGGCCGCTCCAGATTGAACAGCACGCTCGCCATCGCGCTGCCCATTACCGCCAGCGCGACCAGATGATGCGCGTCTCCGCCGATGGTGGCGCCGAGGTCGAGCACCACCGAATCGCCCCGGGCAGTGGGCCATATCGCCGCGAGCGCCGGCCTGTCGATCCCCGGCAGCATGCGCAGGCAGAACCGCGCCATGGCCGCGAGCGCGCCGGTGTTGCCGGCGGATACCGCGACGTCGGCCTCGCCCTTCTTGACGGCGTCGATGGCGAGCCACATCGAGGAGGTCTTGCGGCCGCGGCGCAACGCCTGGCTCGGCTTGTCGTGCATGCTGACGGCGACGCTGGTATGGATGACGCGGGAGGCGGCCTTCATCGCCGGATGTTTGGCGAGTTCCGCTTCGATCTGACCCTGGTCGCCGAACAGCAGAAATTCGGCATCAGGGTGTCGCGTCAGCGAAATCGCGGCGCCGGGAATGACGACCGATGCGCCGACATCGCCACCCATGGCGTCAAGCGCGATTCGAACTTTTTGCGGCATGAACGTCCCGGAAACCTGATCTTGTGCGGTCTTGAATCGCTCGGCCGCGGACTGCAAATCGCCACGGATTGCAGCGATCGGCGAGGCGCCACGCTGCGCTTCGGCCAGGCCGCGACAATACCGCGTCCTCGCTTTGACACAACCTCTTGACCGCCGCCTTTTGCAACCTGAATTGCCGCCCGGCGGATTCGGCCCCGCCGAGCTAAGTACCGGCAATTCAACTACTTAATCGAATAGTACCGATCACGCCGGCAGCTTTTTGTTGTGGGCCACAGGCAACACCGGCGCATCACGCTCCTTTGGGCTTGGTCGGGCGCTTCTCGCTGCCGCGCGGTGGTGCATCGAGCTGCAGCGCCTTGAGCGCGGCGAAGGGATGATCGCTCGGGTCGGTGACCTCGACCAGGGGCTCGAAAACCGCGTCCGGCCGGCGCGGATAGGGATCGATCGCGAGATACAGCGCATCGGTCGCCACCCGGCCGAGATCGATGATCCCGTTTTCGATCGGCTCCGGCGGGTCCGGAATTTCCGCATCGCCCTCCGCCGCCTCGTCGACCAGGTCGGAGAGCACGGGAATTTGCTCGGGAGGTGCGAAAATCAGATCGATCGGCTCGTCGATATCGTTCTCGATCGAACCGAGCGAGACCACGCAGGTTTGCCCGATCCGCGCCCGCACCCGGCCCGCGACATGGACGCGCCCGCCACGTTCGGGCGTGACGTCGAACGACGCCTTCGCCGACAGGATCTCGCGCAAGCCCGCGACCTCCGCCATCGCCGCGCGTGCGGCGGGACCCGCTTCGAAATCGCTGTGCAACCCGGTATCCGGGATTTGTGCCACGACAACGCGCACGCTCCATGGGTGCGACTTGCCGGTCATGCTGCTGGTCCTGTTCATGGCTGGGCGCCCAATCGAGTTGGCGAGGGAAATGTCCACGCGGCACGCAACAGCGTTGCCTCGTCGCTGCGGTCCAGAACCGCGATCGCCGCCGCGGCATAGACGGCGAGCCGACCCGCCTTTTCGCTGCCCTTGCCGCTTAATATATTCTTGTCCAGCGCCTGTGCCAGCGGCCCGAGGCCCGCCGCCAACGCCACATCGTAGGCGGCCGCGCGGCCGTAGAAGGCCTCCCCAAAGGCCTGCATCCGCTTCGGGACGGTCAGATCGCCGACCCCCATTTCGCGTAAATTGGCGTCCATATCGTCGCAAAAATGGTCGAACAGCGCCTGGCAGAGGCCCGCTCCATCCGCCGCCAGCTTCAGCCGGCGCAATAGCATCCATAAATGCAGCACCACCAGGTCAAAACGGCCGTCAACCGTGTCCGGCACGCCCAAGTCCCGATAAAACAACGGTTCTCGCGCCTGCGTCACGATCATGCCATAGATGGCCTCGATGGTGCCGCGCGGGCGCATCCGGGGTTTCCTGAAGTGATTGAACGGCCAAAGCATTGTGGGTTCCGACACGGGCCCTTGGGCCCCGCGCATGTTGCAATCCAGCGTGCTGCCCGGTACGTCAACGCCTCGCCCGATGCAAGGGGACGGGACCAGTTCCAAAGATGACTGTCACGAGTCCGACATGCTCACGCGCGCGCTTCCGGCGCGGCCCGGTCGCACGCTGGCGCGGCCTGCGCGCCGCCGCCGCCATCGCCCTGCTATGCGCGGCGTTGGGCGGCTGCACCGGCGAGCAATTCCAGAAGGGCTACATCCTGCCGCAGGGAGCGCTGGAGCAAATTCCGATCGGGGCGAGCCAGGATCAGGTGCTGATCGTGATGGGAACGCCATCCACGGTCGCGACCCTCGACGGCGAGGTGTTCTATTACATTTCGCAGCGCGCCGAGCGCAAGCTCGCCTTCATGAACCAGAAGATTACCGATCAGCGGGTGATCGCGATCTATTTCGACAAGAACCGCCAGGTGAAGCGGCTCGCCAATTACGGGTTGCAGGACGGCAAGATATTCGACTTCATCAGCCGCACCACGCCGACATCGGGCCAGGAGATGAGCTACCTCACGCCGCTGTTCAAGCTGCTCAGCTTCAACTAAGGCGTTTTGGTTCACTCGAATCGTTGTCGCTTCTCACGAGGCCTCGTGGTTCGAGACGCCGCGCAAGGCGCGGCTCCTCACCATGAGGGTCTCGGTCCCTCATCCTGAGGAGCAGCGCGAAGCGATGCGTCTCGAAGGATGAAGCATTTAATGCGCCAGGACCGCCAGCAGCAACAGCGCCACGATGTTCGTGATCTTGATCATCGGGTTGACGGCGGGACCGGCCGTATCCTTGTAGGGATCGCCGACGGTATCGCCGGTCACTGCCGCTTTGTGCGCGTCGGAGCCCTTGCCACCGTAATGGCCGTCTTCGATGTATTTCTTGGCGTTGTCCCAGGCGCCGCCGCCCGAGGTCATCGAGATCGCGACGAACAGGCCGGTCACGATCACGCCGAGCAGCATGGCACCGACGGCCGAGAATGCCGCCGACTTGCCGGCCGCCCCGCCGCCCGCAATTGTGTAGATGAGAAAATACACCACGATCGGCGACAGCACCGGCAGCAGCGATGGGATGATCATTTCCTTGATCGCGGCCTTGGTCAGAAGATCGACCGCCTTGCCGTAATCCGGCTTGTCGGTGCCCTGCATGATGCCGGGCTTCTCGCGGAACTGGCGACGCACTTCCTCGACGATCGCGCTGGCGGCACGGCCAACCGCCGTCATGCCCATCGC
>JBDTKD010000063.1:0-5329 GCA_039935515.1 Bradyrhizobium sp. | reverse complement strand
ACGCCGTGGGCGCGGGCCGCAGGCTCGTAGTCGACGCGGATCTGGCGGAAACCGATCCAGCTTGCCAGTCCCTTGAAGAAGCGATTGCGCTCGGGAAGCTGCCGCAGCGCCGCGGCGGCGCGGGGCGAGAGCAGGCGGAAGTCGCCGGCATCTTCCGGGATCTTCTGCCGCGCGCCCCAATTGATCAGCGCGTAGAAGCCGTGCACGGCCAGCCGCCGCAGCAGCGATTCATTGTCGCGATGCGCCTTGGCGGTATAGACCACGTCGTAACCGCCCTCGATCCAGTGGCCGACGAGCTTCTCGACGAGGTCGGGCGGATGCTGACCGTCGCCGTCCATGAACAGCACGGCGCCGCGCCGCGCATGGTCCAGTCCCGCCATCAGCGCGGCTTCCTTGCCGAAATTGCGCGACAGCGACACCACCTGAACGTCGAGCGCAGCAGCCGCAAGGCCGCCCGCAATGGCGAGCGTCGCGTCAGCGCTGCCGTCATCGACATAGACGACCTCGCAGGCGAGCCCGTAGCGTTGCCTCAGCCGGGTTGCCAGTTCGCTGATCCGCTCGTGCAGAAGGACCAGCCCCGCCGCCTCGTTGTACAGCGGCACGACGATCGACAGCCCCCGTGCGGCCGCCGTGGCCGCGGTGGTGGATAGGCCGGAAACATCCGTACCGAACGTCATCGATCAGGTCTCAACCATCCGAGAAAACAACATTATGGCAATCGTCGCGCCTTGTCGCCACGGATCGTGCGGCGATCCTTCGCCTCAGCGCCGCAGGAACGCCTCGAGTTTGGCAAACAGCGGATTGTCGCGGTCGAGCACATAGTCGAGCGAAGCCACCGACACCGTATCGGCGCCGTGAGCGCGAAGAAAGCTGCCGAGGGCGTAAAGCTGCGACGGCGGGCAGTGCAGCGTCACCATCCCGGAAGAGGTCGGCCCGCCGAACGGCGAGACCACACCGAAGCGATTATGGGCCTCGGTCAGCAGCGCGGCGTTGCATCCGGCAAAGCGGGTGCGGACCTCCCGGTACTTGCTGGCGCGGGCGCGGGCGGCGATGTGATCGAGGATGACGCGCGCGGTCTCGCGGGCCTCGTCCGACCAGTCGGCGTCGCGCGAGGCCACAAGGTTGGCCTGGCTGCGCAGGATCACGCCGTCGTCGAGCACCTTCAATCCATTGGCGGCGAGGGTGGCGCCCGTCGTCGTGATGTCGACGATCATCTCGGCGGTTCCGACCGCCGGTGCGCCCTCGGTCGCACCGGCGCTCTCGACGATGCGGTAATCGACGACGCCGTGCGCAGCAAAGAAAGATCGGGTGAGATTGATGTACTTGGTCGCAACCCGCATCCGCCGGTTGTGCTGGGCGCGGAATCCGGTGGTGACGTCGTCGAGATCGGCCATGGTACGGACGTCGATCCATGCCTGGGGAACCGCGACCACCACATTGGCGCTGCCAAAGCCGAGGCTGTCGATCAGCAGCACGCGCTTGTCGGCGTCGAGGATGCTTTCGCGCACCAGGTCCTCGCCGGTGACCCCGAGATGCACGGCCCCGCGCGCCAGTTGCGAGGCAATCTCGCTGGCGGATAGATAGGCGATCTCCACATTCTCGAGCCCGTTGATGGTGCCGCGATAGTCGCGGGCGCCGCGCGGCTTCGCGAGCCCCAATCCGGCGCGCGAAAAGAACGCCTCGGCGTTTTCCTGCAGGCGGCCTTTCGAGGGAACCGCCAGAACAAACGGCGTCGTCATGACGATGCGCTCCCGCTCGCTGCGGGCTTGCCGCCGATTTGCGTCAGGGCCTCGACCCATACCGAAAACCCGACCGCGGGGATCGGCGTGGTGGAACCAAGCTGGGTCATCAGCCCGTCATAGCGCCCGCCCGCGACCAACGGCTCGACGCCGTCGCCCCCGGGATGCAGTTCGAACTCGAAGCCGGTGTAATAGTCGACGCCGCGTCCGAACGAGGTGGAAAAGCGGGTCAGGCGGGTATCGATGCCGCGTGCCGCCATGAAGCCGACGCGGCTCTCGAACTGGTCGATCGCGGCGGCAATGTCGAGCCTGGCGTCGTCGGCGAGCGCGCGCAACTGCGCGATCGCGTCGTCGGGGTCGCCGGCGATCGCCAGGAACCGCTTGATCGATTTGAGCGCGTCGCGCGGCAGCGCGCCGCCCTTCAGCGTCGACTGCTCAAGGAAGCGATCGGCAATTTCGGAGACCGAGCGGCCGCCGACATTGGTGGTGCCGGCGATCGACATCAGGTCGGTCACCAGCGCCAGGGCGGCCTTGCGGTCGGAGCCGGCGAGCGCGGCGAGCACGCCCTCATATTCGTTGCGGCTGGCGCCGGTCGCAAGCGTCAACCGCTCGATATCCTGTGCGAGGCTGGTCTTGCGGTTGAAATCCTTGATCAGCCGGCGCCGCCACACCGGATAGAGCTCGAGCGCGTCGATCAGCGCGATGAAAAGCGCGACGTCGCCGGTGCGAATTTCGACGTCGGTCAGCCCGAGCGCGGCGGTCGCCTCCAGCGCCAAAGCGAGCATTTCGGCATCGGCGGCTGCGCGATCCTGTCGTCCGAACGATTCGATGCCGGCCTGCAAAAACTCACTCGGGCGGCCGCCGCGATAGCGAAACACCGGGCCGAGATAGCTGAACCCGGCGGGCTGGCCGGCCCGGCCGGAAGCAAGATAATCCCGCGCCACCGGAATGGTGAGGTCGGGGCGGAGGCAAAGCTCCTCCCCGCCGGCATCGGTGGTGAGATAAAGGCTTTTCCGGATGTCCTCACCGGACAGATCGAGGAACGGCTCGGCCGGCTGCAGGATCGCCGGCTCGGCCCGCGCGTAACCGCCTTGCGCGAACGACAATAGCAGGGCGTCCGCCCATGCGGCGGACCCGGTCGCACCAGGGGCGGCGGTCAGGCTCATCTTCGAGGTCCGATTGTCTCCGGAAACAGGTTCCAAAGGCTAGAGGTCGACGCCCCCTTAGCATGACCGGGGCGAGGTTTCGACAGGGAACGGCCAAGTAACGGCCAAGTAACGGCCAAGTGGCTTAATGCCGATGGAACGGAGCGGACGACCCCAGGGAGGGCTGCCAGGGCCCTTTATCCGGGGCCGCCGGCGCCGGTCCAGTCGCCGAGCGCGGCCTGGACCAGCGCCAGCGCCGCCACCGCCGCGGTATCGGCGCGCAGTATCCTCGGACCAAGCGAAACCCGCACCACCAGCGGCTGCCGCGAGAGGAGGGCGCGCTCTTCCTCGGCAAATCCGCCTTCGGGGCCGATCAGGAGGTCGACGCCATTGGCGACCGTCTTGCCGTTTTGCAGCGCCTGCACCGGATTGGCGACGTCTGCGGCCTCGTCGCAGAACACCAGCAGCCGCCGCGCCTCGCGCCGATTCAGATAGCGCTCGAGTGTCACCGGTTCCGCGACTGTTGCGATGCTGAGGATTCCGCATTGCTCGGCCGCCTCGACGACATTGGCCCGCATCCGCTCGCCGTTGACCCGCCCGACCTGGGTGAAGCGGGTCAAAACCGGTTGCAGCGAAGCCACGCCCATCTCGACGGCCTTCTGCACCATGTAGTCGAGCCGGGCGTGTTTCAGCGGCGCAAAGATATAGGCGAGGTCGGGCGGGCGGTCCTGCGGCCGGGTCAGGGCGACGACATGGAGGCTGTCGGGCCGTTTGCGTCCGGCGATCGAGGCCTGCCATTCGCCGTCGCGCCCGTTGAACACCAGGATGGTTCCTCCCGCAGACAGCCGCAGCACATTGCCGAGATAATTGCTCTGGCTTGGCGCGAGCGCGACCGTCTCGCCGGCGGCGAGCGGTGCGTCGACAAACAGCCGGGGGCTGCGAAAATCGAGTTGCGGCATGAGCACTGTTCCAATCCGCGGGCCTTTTAGCCCAAAAGAATGAGAATTTACGCCATTATTGGGTTCCGGTGCGGCCCTGCGCCGCGCTGTTGCCAAATTCCACGGGTTGTTAAGCGCTGGCGGGAATCGTAAAAAGCCCCACCGGAAATAGCGCTGTCGAGAGGCGCTTGGCTATCTGGACCTTGCCGGAGAAACAGCTTTGATCATGCGCCGCCTCATTATGCCCGCCGCCGTGGCCATCGTTACCGCCTGCGCCGGTCCGGTCATGGCGCAGGGCGCGTTTCCTGCGCCGCTGCCGGGTCAGACGGTGCAGCCGAACGATCCGGCTTTTCCGCCGGTGTCCGGTCGATCCGTGCCGCGCAACGACCCCGCATTTCCTCCCGTCAACGGCTCGGCGCCGCTGGCAGCAGTCGGCGCGGCGCCGACTTCGTTCCCGGTCAACGGCGCGGCGCCGCTCGCCGGCGCCGGATTCGAGCGGCCGGCGGCGCCGCCATCGCAGGCGGGTGGGTCGGACGCGTGCATGAAGGAATTTCTTCCGCTGCGTAACGAGGCCGAGCGGCGCGGCAAGCTGATCAAGGCCGCCAGCGACCGCCACGCTACGCCGCAGGAGGCCTGCAAGCTGATCGAAAGTTTCGGCCAGTCCGAAGTCAAGATGATCAAATATGTCGAAGTCAATGCATCGAAGTGCGGGATTCCAGCGCAGATCGCGGACCAGCTCAAGACCGGCCACAAGAACACCGAGACCATGCAGAAGAAGGTCTGCGAGGCTGCGCAGCAGGCAGGGCGCGGGCCGGCCGGTCCGAGCCTGAGCGAAGTGCTGGGATCGGCCGCGACGGTTCCTGAAGCCACCCAGACCAAAAAGGGCGGCAGCACCTTCGATACCCTGAACGGCAACGTGCTGGCGCGATGACCGGGCTCCGATGAGCGGCACCGCCGCCCGCGTTGCTGACTCGACCGGCAACTGGGTCGATACCCACGCGCCGACCTGGTCGCGCCCCTATCTGCGGCTCTCCCGACTCGACCGCCCGATCGGATCGTGGCTGCTGCTGCTGCCGTGCTGGTGGTCGGCGGCGCTCGCCTGCGGCGTCGTTGGCAGTCTCTCGTCCTTGCCGCTGCTGCTGACGCTGTTCCTGGTCGGGGCCTTCGTCATGCGCGGCGCCGGCTGCACCTGGAACGATATCACCGACCGCAATCTCGACGCCAAGGTGGAGCGCACGCGCTCGCGGCCGATCCCGGCCGGGCAGGTCAGCGTGGCGCAAGCGGCCATTTTTCTCGTCGTGCAGGCGCTGATCGGCCTGGCGGTGCTGCTGCAGTTCAATCGCTTCGCGGTGCTGACAGGCATCGCCTCGTTGCTGATCGTCGCGATCTACCCGTTCATGAAGCGCATCACCTACTGGCCGCAGATCGTGCTGGGCCTCGCGTTCTCGTGGGGCGCGCTGATGGGCTGGGCAGCAGCGTTCGGGCGGCTCGACGCGCCGGCGATCAT
>JBDTKD010000062.1:0-3340 GCA_039935515.1 Bradyrhizobium sp. | reverse complement strand
GTGATTTCCTCGGCGGTCAACGCGTCCATCAGCCGGAGCTGGTCGACATAGACCGCCATGCCGCGCGCGGCCTCGCCGACCCCGAGATAGTCGAAGGCATGGAACGCATTGGGACCAAGCTGGATGCCGGCGCCGATTTCGCCGAGCGCGGCGGCTTTTTCCAGCAGGATCGAGCGGATGCCCTTTTGCGCGAGCCCGAGCGCGGCGGCGAGGCCGCCGATGCCGCCCCCCGCGATCAGCACGGGTCCCGCGTCCACAGCCATCAGCCCGACTTCCTGAAATGTTCGAGTGCGTCTTCCGCGCGCAGCGGCACCCGCGACGCCTCATTATTGAGATCGACCAGTTGCGTCAGCAGCGCCATCAGGGTCTTGCGGTCCGCCGGTTTCAATGGCTGCAGCATCCTGGCCTGGGCGCGATCGACCGACGGCACGATGGCGCGCAGCAGCGCGCCGCCGGCCCGGGTGAGGTAAAGCTGCTTGACGCGCTTGTCCTCGGCGGTCGGCTTGCGCTCGATATAGCGCTTGGCCTCCAGCCGCTCGATCACGCTGCCGAGCGTCGAGCGGTCGAAGGCAATCACCGCGGAAAGCCGGGTGGCATCGATGCCGGGATGGGTGTCGATCGCAACCAGCGCTGCATACTGTACCGGCGTCAGATCCTGCGCCCGGCACTCCTCGACAAAGATCGCCACAGCGATCTGCTGCATGCGGCGAAACAGATAGCCCGGCGCGGTATAGACCGCATCCATGGTCAGCGGTGTCATCCTATTCGGCATCGGGTTGCCGGTCCGGTGCGGCGTCAGCGAATGCCTTGAGGTTTTTCGCCGCCGCTTCCGCCTGCAGCAAACGCGGATACGCCGCAACGTCGACGCCGAAACGCCGGGCATTGCCAAGCTGCGGCACCAGGCAGAGATCGGCGAGGCTCGGCGTGGCGCCAAAGCAGAACGGGCCGGGCTCGGGTGCGATCAGGGTTTCGCAGGCGGCCAGCCCCTCGCGATTGACCCAGGCCGCCCACTCCGTCACTTTTTCCTCGGCCAGGCCAAGTTGCCGCAACCGGGCCAGCACTTTCAGGTTCTGCACCGGATGGGTGTCGCAGGCGAGCGCCTGTGCAAAGGCGCGGACCCTGGCGCGGCGCAGCGGGTCGTTTGGCAGCAGCGGCGGTTCGGGATGGGTTTCGTCCAGCCATTCGATGATGGCGAGCGACTGGGTCAGGATCGCGCCCGCATCATCCTGCAGTGCCGGAACCAGCCCCTGCGGATTGATGGCGAGAAAGGCCGGCGCGCATTGCTCGCCTTTGCGCAGATGGTGCGGCAGATGCTCCGCACTCAAGCCCTTCAGGTTCAAGGCGATTCTGACGCGGTAGGACGCGCTGCTGCGGAAATAGCCGTGCAGCTTCATCAGAACCTCCCTCTTTTCCCGCGATTGGCCCGGGTTCGCGGCATTGACGCTATCCACTTTGTAAGTATGCTGTCAATTAACAAGGACTGACCGGAGGCTCGCCATGGAAGCCGTACAGAAGACCCCGGAGCGCGAAGCGTTCTACCGGAAGATCGACGGCGAAAATCTCTCCGCCCTTTGGAACGTGATGGGCGACCTGATCACGCCGGAGCCGCGCAGCGCCTGCCGGCCGCATCTGTGGAAGTTCGACGCCATCCGCGACTACATGACCGAAGCGGGAAAGTTGATCACCGCCAAGGAAGCCGAGCGGCGGGTGCTGGTCTTGGAAAATCCCGGGTTGCGCGGCCAGTCGAAAATCACCACCTCGCTGTTTGCCGGCGTACAGATGGTGATCCCCGGCGATGTCGCGCCGGCGCACCGGCACAGCCAGTCGGCACTGCGCTTCGTGCTCGAGGGCAAGGGCGCGTTTACCGCCGTGGACGGCGAGCGCACGGCGATGGCGCCGGGCGACTTCGTGATCACGCCGTCGATGACCTGGCACGATCACAGCAACCAGACCTCGGAGCCGATGTTCTGGCTCGACGGGCTTGATATCCCGATGGTGCAGTTCTTCGATGCGTCGTTCGCGGAAGGGTCGGACGAGGACCAGCAGAAGATCACACGCCCCGCCGGCGACAGTTTTGCCCGCTATGGCCACAATTTGCTGCCGGTCGACCAGAAGCGAGCCTCCAAAACCTCGCCGATTTTCAACTATCCCTACAGCTATACCCGCGAGGCGCTGGAGCAGGCCAGGGCGCGCAATGAATGGGACGCCTGCCACGGGCTGAAGCTGAAATTCTCCAATCCCGAAACCGGCGACTTTGCAATGCCGACCATCGGCACCTTCATCCAGTTGCTGCCGAAGGGATTCAAGACCGCGCGCTATCGCGCCACCGACGCCACCGTGTTTGCGGCGATCGAAGGCCATGGCCGCACCCGGGTCGGCGAGCAGATCTTCGAGTGGGGTCCGCGCGATCTGTTCGTGGTGCCGAGCTGGCAATGGGTCACGCATGAGGCTGACGAGGATTCGGTGTTGTTCAGTTTCTCGGATCGTCCGGTACAGCAGAAGCTCGATTTGTTCCGCGAAGACCGCGGCAATGCGTGAGTCCGTCATTCCGGGGCGCGCGGAGCGCGAGCCCGGAATCCATAACCACCATCGGGGCTATGGATTCCGGGCCTGCGCCAAGTGGCGCATCCCGGAATGACGAAGGTGGTTTCTTCGCATCGCCCCGGAATGACGGCGGCCCTCACCGCCAGTGCAGCAGGCGGGACTCCAGCCAGTTGATCAGCCTGCCCACCGCGAGCCCGAACAGCGACAGGATGACGACGCCGGCGAGCAACTGGTCGGTCTGCATCAGATTGCCGGCCTGCAGCACGAAAGCGCCGATGCCGTATTCGGCGCCGATCATCTCCGCGCTCACCACCAGCAGCAGCGCGATCGAGGCGGTGATGCGGAAGCCGGCCAGGATCGAGGGCAGCGCGCCCGGCCAGATCACCCGGCGGACAATGCGGTGAAACGGCACGTTGAAACTCTGCGCCATCCGGATCAGGTTGCGCGGCACCGCATCGACGCCGCTATAGACCGAAATCGCGGTGGAGAAGAACACGCCGAGCGCGATGGTGGCGATCTTCGGCTGCTCGCCGATGCCGAGCCACAGGATCAGCAGCGGCAGCAGCGCGATCTTCGGGATTGGAAACAATGCCGAGATGAACGTGAGGCCGACGCCGCGCGCAAAGCCCGACAGCCCGATCGCAAAGCCGACCACGACACCTGCGACGGTGCCGAGAATCCATCCGGTGCCGATCCGCATGATCGAATAGGAAAGGTGCTGCCACAGCGCGCCGCTGAGTGCGAGGCGATAGATCGCGCGCAGAATCGCGGTCGGCGCCGGCAGGAACAGCGGATT
>JBDTKD010000061.1:0-6962 GCA_039935515.1 Bradyrhizobium sp. | reverse complement strand
TCTTCGCGATTGCGCTGCGTGGCTTCCTCACCACCGCGAACATGCTGACGCTGCTGCAGAACGTGGCGGTGCTCGGCATTCTGGGCCTGGCCATGGCGATCGTCGTGATCGGCCGCGGCATCGACATTTCGCTGATCGCGGCCCTGGCGGTTCCGCCGGGGCTTGTGCTCCAGATGGTGCAGGACGGCCACGCGCTGCCGATCTCCGTCGCCGCAGCCTTTGCGTTGACGGCGGTATTCGGCCTCGTGAACGGATGGCTGATCGCCTACGCCGAGGTACCGTCGCTGTTCACGACGCTCGCCTCCGGACTGTTTCTCGCCGGCCTCGGCCAAGCCGCGCTTTTCAAGCTCGACGTCGTGCAGTGGAGCCCGGGACTCGACGGCTTCGAGCGCCTCGGACAAGGCAATGTGCTCGGCATCCCGATGCCGATCGTGATGTTCGCGCTCTCCTGCGTCCTGGTGGCGTTCCTGTTGCGGCGGACGCGGATCGGCGCCTACATCTACGCGATCGGCGACAATCCCTACGCCGCCCGGGTCACGGGTATTCCGACGCGCCCGATCATCGTGTTGCAATACGTCCTGGCGTCGGTCATCGGCTGCGCTGCCGGCCTCATCCTCGCCGCCTCCGTCAACAGCATGCCGACCCGCATATTCAATTCAACGCTGATTTACGACGTGATCCTGGTTGTCGTCCTCGGCGGCATCGGGCTGTCGGGCGGCCGCGGCGGCGTCCTCAATGTCGTGATCGGAACGCTGCTGATCGGAACCATGCTCAACGGCATGACGATCATGGATGTCTCCTATTCCGGCCAGAACCTCGTCAAGGGCGTGGTGCTTCTGGTCGCGGTGATAGCGGACTCCTTCCTCAATCCGCGTAACGAGGAGACGGCGCAACAAGGCGATATCTGACGAAGCCACCACACAACGATAAAGATCACAACCGGAGGACGACATGACGATATCTGCGTTGACGAAAATGAAGACATTGCTGTTCGGGGTCGGCCTGGTTGCCGCGGCAACCGCGCCGGCGCTGGCGCAGAAGGGTCTCGATGAGCCGTTTCAGGGCGCCTTCAAGCAAGCGCTGGCCGGCAAGACCGTGGCTTACGTTCCGGTCGCGATGAATTTCGACCTGACCGAGGGCTGGTTTGCGGGTCTCAAGAACGAGCTGGAGCCGTATGGCGTCAAGGTGATCGTGCGCGACCCGAACTGGAGCACCAACGCTGGCGCCCAGGCGGTGACGACGCTGATCTCGGAAAAGCCGGCGGTGATGGTCATCCATAATCCCGACGTGCAGACCTATGCCAAGCTGCTGCAGCGCGCCGAGAACGAAGGCATCTACGTCATCCAGATCAACATGGGCTCGAACTATCGCAGCTCGGCCTTTGTCGGCGCGAACTGGATCGAGATTGGCGAGCGCGACACCGCGGCGGTGGTAAAGGCCTGCCAGGGCAAGTCGAACAAGATCGCGGTCATCCAGGGTGCATTGTCGGCCGCGGCCAGCGCCTATACGCTGAAAGGCGTCGAAAACGTCCTGGCCAAGAATCCGGACATCAAGGTGGTGTCGAGCCAGGCCGCCGACTGGGATGCGGCCAAAGCCAAGGCCATCGCCCAGACGGTGCTGAAGCAGAATCCGGATTTGTGCGGCATCGTCGGCTTCTGGGACGGCATGGATATCGGTACCGCGGCCGCGGTGAAGGAAGCCGGGCTGACGGGCAAGGTATTCGTCGCGACCTCCGGCGGCGGCGAGCGGCGGGGCGCATGCGATCTGGTCAAATCGGGCGCGTTCGACCTCGATCTGAGCTATGACGTGCCGACGCAGGCGGAGCAGATGGCGGGCATGGTCAAGTGGCTGGTCTCGTCGGGCGCCAAGCCCGGCACGGTGAAGGGATCGATCTATACGACACTCATTCCGATCACCAAGGAGAATGCGGCAAGCGAGACCGCGTGCTGGAATCTCAGCGACATCAAGAAGTAGGTGAACCCGCGGGCGGCCAGTCCACCGACTGGCCGCTCGTCTGCCAACAAGGCCGAGTACCGATTCGCTTTTCCCCTGCAGCTCCGGACCACCGATGCAAGACACGCTTGTTCGTTTGAAATACCGCTATTGGCCGGACCATCTGCTCGGGGAAATCCTATCCAAACGCTGGACCGAGACCGCGATCCCGGTGATCGTGCTTCTGATCATCACGGTTCTGCTCAGCCATTCGATCCCGGGCTTCCTGTCGCTCAACAGCCTCGCCGATACCGGACGTCAGGCCGGCGAAATCGGCTTCGTCGTGCTCGGCATGGCGATCGTCGTCATTGTCGGCGGCATCGATCTTTCGGTCGGATCGATGTTCGCATTGTGCGACTTCTGCGCCCTGTTCTGCCTCAACGTCCTCAACTGGCCCGTCCCCGCGGTCATCGTCGCGACGCTCGTCTGCGGTGCGGCGCTCGGCGCCGTCAACGGGCTGCTGATCGGCTACCTGCGGCTGCGCGCCTTCATCACCACGCTGATCACGCTGATCATCTACCGCTCCGCCTACGATCTGCTGCTGTTTGATTATTCAAACACCATTGCCGCGGCCTTTCCCGACATACCCTCCTGGAATTTCATGGGCGGCGGCGCGCTGCTTGGCGTACCCGCCGTGGCGATGGTCTACATCGTCGTCGCGCTGTTTGGACATGTCTTCCTGACCCGGCTGCGGCCGGGATGGCACGTCACCGCCATCGGCGGCTCGCGCCGTTCGGCCTATAATTCCGGCATTCCGGTGCGGCGTACGATCGCATTGTGTTACACCGCAAGCGGCGTCCTGACCGCGATCGGGGCGCTGTTCTTTGCCGCCCGGCTCGGCACCGTCGGCGGCGACGTCGGCGTCGGGCTGGAAGTAACCGTGCTGACCGCGACGGTGCTGGGCGGCATCAGCCTTGGCGGCGGCAAGGGCTCGGTCGCCAAGGCGCTGGTCGGCACGCTGATCGTCCTGTTCGTGATCAACGGCCTGACGACGCTATCGGTGAGCGGCGGCGTCAACCGCATGGTGCTTGCCGGCGTGCTGCTGGTCGCCGCCGCGATCGACATTCGCTGGCTGAAGAACCGGACGCGAATCATCAGCAAGGTCTATGTCAGCCCGACCTTCCACGGACTGGCTGCGGCGCCCTCGACCGCACCCGGGACCGGGCCGTTCGCCCAAAACGACAAGCTGCGCGACGTGACGCTGATCGGGCTTGGCCGGATCGAGGCGCCGGAGGACGTCATCCTCGACCGCAACGACAATCTCTACGCCGGCTCCCGCCACGGCGACATCATCCGGTTCAAGGCACCCGACTACCAGGAGATGGAGGTGTACGCCCATATCGGCGGCCAGCCGCTCGGCATGGCGTTCGACCGCGCCGACAATCTTTATGTGTGCATCGGCGGAATGGGGCTCTATCGCATTACGCCCGACCGGAAGGTCGAGAAGGTCACCGACGAGACCAACCGCAGTCTCTATTCGGTCAACGATGACAGCCGGCTCCGGCTCGCCGACGATCTCGACATCGCGGACGACGGACGCATTTTCTTCTCCGAAGCCACCGTCCGCTACGAGATGCACGAATGGCCGGTCGACGGGCTGGAAGCGCGCGGCAACGGCCGCATCATCTGCTACGACCCGAACAGCGGAACGACGCGGACCGTGTTGCGTGGCCTGAAATTTCCGAACGGCATTTGCGTCGCCAGCGACGGCCAGTCGATCCTGTACGCCGAAACCTTCGGCTGCACCATCAAGCGCTACTGGTTCGACGGACCGAAGACCGGCAAGATCGAGACCGTGATCGACAACCTGCCGGGTTATCCCGACAACATCAACCTCGCTTCGGACGGAAACTACTGGCTCGCCGTGGTCGGCATGCGCAGTCCCGCGCTCGATCTCGCCTGGCGCATGCCGGGCTTCCGCAAGCGGATGGGCAAGCGGGTTCCGATCGACGAATGGCTGTTTCCAAATATCAACACCGGCTGCGTGATCAAGTTCAACGAGCGCGGAGAGGTGCTGGACTCGCTCTGGGACCTGCGCGGCGTCAACCACCCCATGATCACATCGATGCGCGAACACCGCGGCTATCTCTATCTCGGCGGCATCGCCAACAACCGCATCGGCCGCTACAAGCTTACCGGCGCCGATCCGAATTTCGTCCAGTACGACCGTCGCTGGGGGAAAGGCCGGTGATCGCCGCGCTGAGGGATTTCGTCGACCGCTTTCTCGGGCGCGGCGACGCCACCATCACGGTTCCGTCGTTCGACGGCGCCTTGAAGCCCAACCAGATCCTGGAAAAGGCCGAAACGATCGCGCAGTTCGAGGCCCCCGAGGATCTCGCCACCGACGGCACCGTTCTCTACATCGCGGATGGCCCGGCCATTCTGCGGCTCGACGCCAGTGCTACCTCCGAGGTCAGGCGTTTTGATCGCGCCGTGACTGCGCTGTGTTGCCTGCCGGACGGCGGCCTTGCGGTCGCGCTCGACGGGCGCGAGGTTCAGGTCTTTGCCACGCCGTCGGCAACATCCGCCACCGCGACCTTCTCCGATCCGGCCATCAACGCGATCAACACGCTGTCGCCGGGGCCGCATGGAACGCTGATCGCGACCGACGGATCGACCGCCCGGCCCTGGCAGCAATGGGTGCACGATCTGATGGAGCGGGGACGTAGCGGGAAAGTCCTCACCCTCGACATCGCCGGCGGGCGCGTGCGCACCCTCGCCGCGGGCCTGCACTACGCATTTGGCGTCTGTGCCGCCGGCGAGGCCGTGCTGGTCAGCGAAAGCTGGCGACACCGAATCATCGCCATCGCACCGGATGGAAGCTGGCGTACCGTCCTCGACAATCTGCCGGTCTACCCCTCGCGGCTTTCGCCGGCGGCGGGCGGCGGCTTCTGGCTCACGGCGTTCACCGCGCGCACCCAGCTCGTCGAATTCGTGCTGCGCGAAAGCGCCTATCGGCGCCGCATGATGAACGAAATCGATCCGGAATACTGGATCGCACCGAAACTGAAATCCGGCCAGTCGTTCCTCGAACCGATGCAGGGCGCCCACATCAAGACCATGGGCGTCGTCAAGCCGTGGGCTCCGCCGCGCTCCTACGGTCTGATCATCCGGCTCAATGCGGACGGATTGCCGCTTTACGCGCTGCATAGCCGGGTCGACGGCGTCAACCACGGCATCGTTGCCGCGGTCGAAATGAACGGGTCGCTCTACGCGCTCGCCAAGGGGCCGGGCCGCCTGTTGCGAATGCCGTCGGCCGGGATCGAGCAGGAATTGCGCGCATGAACGACATCGTCCTCGCCCTCCGTAACGCGACCAAGCTCTATGCCGGCGTAGCCGCGATCGAGAATGTCGATTTCGAACTTCGGCGCGGCGAGATTCATGCGCTGGTCGGCGAGAACGGCGCCGGCAAGTCGACCTTGACCAAGGTAATGGCCGGCGTCGTTACACTGAGTTCCGGAACGATGCAGGTGAACGGCGTCGATGCTGCGCCAAGGACGCCGCTCGAAGCGCGCCATCTCGGAATCGCGATGGTGTTCCAGGAGAACAGCCTGGTTCCAACCATGACGGTCGCGCAAAATCTGTTCCTCGGTCAGGAACGGTTCTACAACCGGCTGCGCGGCATCTACATCGCCGCCCAGCAATTCCTGCAATCGCTGAATTTCGACGTCACCCCGACCGCCACGGTCGGACTGCTCGGCGCCGCCAAGAAGCAGATGGTCGAGATCGCCCGCGCCGTCCTGCATCAGGCCAAGGTCATCATCTTCGACGAGCCGACGGCGACGCTGACGCCGGAAGAAAAGAAATATTTCTTCGACCTCGTGCGCGACCTGAAGCGCCGTGGCGTGTCGATCGTGTTCATTTCCCATGCGCTGGAAGAGGCGCTGATCCTGGCCGATCGAATTACCATCCTGCGCGACGGCAAGCATGTCGTGACCGACGATGCCGCCAATTTCGACCGCGCCCGTATCGTGCAGGCGATGGTCGGGCGCGATTTGTCGAACACGCTCTACGGAACCCGCAAGACCGCCGTGAGGCCCGCCGGCGCGCGGGTGCTGACGGTGCAGAATCTCAAGATGGCGCCGATGGTCAAGAACAACTCGCTATCGATTTTCGCGGGGCAGATCACCGGGGTGTTCGGCCTGGTCGGCGCCGGCCGCACCGAGACCTTCAAGGTCGTCGCCGGCGTGCTCAAGCGGGATTTCTTTCATGGCGGCGAAGTGATCCTGCACGACAAGCCGGTACGATACCGGGTTCCGGCGCCGGCGGTGCGGGCCGGAATCGCCTATGTCACGGAAGACCGCAAGGTCGAGGGCTTCTACGAGACCATGTCGGTGGCCCGCAATATCTATCTCGGGCTGCTCGCCAAGCTGCCCGGCGGCCGCTTCTTCCTGTCCGGACGCGAAGCCGACAGGGTCGGCAAGACGTGGGTGGAGAAGCTCAGAGTCCGCTCCACCGGCAATGACATGAAAGTCGTCGAACTGTCGGGCGGCAACCAGCAGAAGGTGGTGATCGCCAAATCGCTGGTGCAGGACCCGGATCTCATCATCTTCGACGAGCCGACCCGCGGTGTCGACGTCGGCGCGATTGTCGAGATCCACGAACTGATCCAGCGCCTCGCCGACGAAGGCAAGGCGGTCGTGGTGATCTCATCCTATTTGCCCGAGATCATGGCGCTGTCCGATCGCATTCTGGTATCGAGACAGGGCAAGGTGGTCGAGGAATTCTCCGCGCTGGAAGCAACCGAAGAGAAAATCATGTACGCGGCGGTGCATTAGTACAATGGCTTCGTCCTTCGAGACGCCGCGCGCGAGCGCGGCCCTCAGGATGAGGTCTCGTGTCCGACCCTCATGGTGAGGAGCGCGGCAACGCCGCGGTCGCGGTAGGGACGCCCATTACTGAGCGCCCCCCGCACAGATCCGTACGTGCCCGATTCGGGCATACGGCTCCCACCTCGGGTGAGTGACGGC
>JBDTKD010000060.1:0-3515 GCA_039935515.1 Bradyrhizobium sp. | reverse complement strand
AGCAACCCGCCGACACCGCGGCGAATAATTCGAAGAGTCCCCGCCAATTCATCGATGTGAGCAGAAGCTCTGCTGGCAATGTCGCCGTCACCCCGCCCAACGCCCCCAGCATGATCATCAGGCCGTTGAGGAGTGGGACGCGATCGCTGGGAAACCATATGACAAGCGCCTTCAGCCCAGCGGTCAAGGCAGCCGCAACGCCAAGACCTATCAGCGCTCGGCTGGCGACGAGCAGCAGAAAACTTTCTGATGCAGCAAACAGCGCCGCGCGGGCGGCCGCGGCCACCAGCAATGCACTCTGGATCCTTCGCGGGCCATATCGGTCCAGCAGGATTCCAATCGGAATCTGGGCGGCCGCGAAAGTCAGGAAGTAGACGGAGGTCAGCAGACCAAGATCGTCGGCTCCGAGACCAAATTCTGAGGCCAAGGGACCGGCGATCGTCGCATTGATGGTCCGGAACAGAAATGAAAGATAGTAAGCAGCGACGAACGGCAAGAATACGCGCAGGATCAACCAGCGATTTTGAGTCGGATCTCCAGCCAACCCGCGAGCCGCCGTTTGCCGAGTGGAGACGGGCCTCGAAGGCGCGATCGTTGCCTCAGCTGGTTCAATTCCGCGACTGGCGTCGGCATCGGTGCGGGGAACTCCGGGTCTGTTCTGGAAAGCCCCCGTTGCTGCCGTCCTCCCGGACGGCAGCGATGCACCTTTGGGGGTTGTCAGCCGCAGTCGGCGCGCGGAAACCAAGTTTATCTGCCACAGATCGTGTACCGAACGACACGTGTTCCGCACGTTTACGTGTGAAAAGGTTTGGACTGGTTGCGTTGAGCCGGTCTATGGTTTCGCGCATCAGAGGTGTGCCTTGATCAACACGCCGTGCCACTTGCGCAGCGAGTTCCTCGAAGCGCTCGGACCCGAGCCTGCACGCAGCGGGCTGCGCCGCGGCCGGCAGCGGCGGTGTCACAGCGAGCTGAAATCGCACCTGAAGGGCGACCGTCTCATTCACGATTCGCAAGTCGCGATCTAGGCGCTCGAGTTGACGACTCATCCCGCTAAGGCGGTGAGCCACCATGGCCGCATCGCCGACATCGCCATCGGAATCGAGGAAACGGTCGAGCGCGGCTTCGACCAGCGCGGAATTGGTGGTACCGGCGTTTTTGACCGCGGCGGCCAACCGGGTGGCCATATGTTCAGAAAGACAGACACGCATGCTGGGTTTCATTGCTGAACCCCGTTTAGATGTAACGGCGTTGTTCTTATGCTTTTGGTTGTCGAGATGAACTTATCGTCCGGATCCCCACGCTTCCAGCTGCCGCGCTCGACAGCGCCGAGGAAATTTCGAACTTGAGCATTGAATGCTGCCGGCTCCTCCAGATTCATCGCATGACCGGTATTGGGGCATATCCACAGACCGGCGGCGGGAAGCGCGGATTTCAGCATCAAGTTGGTTTCGAGGCAGGGCGCGTCCTCATCCCCCACGGCGAGCAAGACCGGGATCGTCATCCGTGAGAACTGGTCGTGGAAATCATGCAGTGACGGCCGCAATGCCAGGTATTGCGCCATCGTATTACACATACCCAACGCCGAATGTTGCCGTAGGTGTTCAACGAAATTCTGCCAACCCTTCGGATCCTTGTATTTCAGTCGGATACGAGTCGGATGATGCGCCATCTTGCGTGCGATCGCGTCCATCCCGCGCTCAACAAATGCCCGCGCAAGAATCCTTGACTTCCTCAACCAGGCATCGCGGTCTGGAGGCGACGAACCGGATCCGGCCCCAGCCGCGACAATTGCGCTGGCCCTTTCGGGATACCGCAACCCGAACTGCAAGGCCGCATACCCACCCATGCTCGATCCCACAACATGGGCGCGTTCGATTCCGAGGCTATGAAGAACGACAGCAATGTCATCGACGAAATACTCCCAGCCATATAGCGCTGGATCTACGGGAACGTCGCTGGGCGGATAGCCGCGGGCACTGTAGGTGATGCAACGGTAGACGCGTGAAAAATGGCGAACCTGAGCTTCCCATTGTCGGAAGTCCGATTCAAACTCATGAATGAAAATGATCGGGTAACCTTGACCGTGCTCCTCAAAATACAATTTTGCTCCGACAGAAACGATATATGGCATCGCCATTCTTCCCCAATTCCAAGCAAATGCTCCGAACTACCAGTCGTTGTACGACCAAAGGTGCAGTCGCTCTGTTTTTGATCGCATCCTGTCGTTTAGTCTCGCGGACATACAGAGCGGACGGCCGACGCTCCGGAATGCTCTGCAACACGGATCAACGAAGCAGGCGGAGAAGCGGCTGTGACCTGTCGGTTTCGGCAGGGTTTTGGCGGCAAGGCCGTGCCCAAAAGTTCCGCAAGCTGGCAATAGAAAAAGTGATTCCAGCGACGGGTGAGACGATTGCCCTTCATGCCTACTGGGACCGACTATTCGGCGGATATTCTTCCGCGTTCGACGCAACATTTGACGCTGAAACGCGAAATAGCGGCATCGCGGGCGTCACACCCGACGCACGGCGAAGCATTTTCACGAGCACTTGGTGAAGGATCATCGCTTCAACTGTAGCTACAGCTGGACTGGACCAAGACCTTCCTGCAGTCGAAGGGGCTTTTGGAGAAGGCCCGCCGCTGCGGCATCAATGGCTTTCGGGGCGGCCGATGCTCGATCTGATCGTGACCCTGGACGACGCGACGAGCGCGATCTATTCAGCGTTCCTGGTTGAGGAAAAAAATACCGCCTCGTACTTTTGCGCGCTTGAAGAAGTGTTTGGCCGGCACGGCCTGCCATTGAGCCTCAATACCGATCGAGGCGCGCATTATTTTCGTACGGCGACGGCCGGCGGTGCGGTCGATCGCGATGCGCCGAGCCAGGTCGGCCGCGCCCTGGCGCATCTGGGTGTCGAACATATCGTAGCCTATTCGCCGCAAGCGCGGGGGGTCGTCGATCGCGCTCTCCCGGGAGAGGATGACCCTATCCGCAGGAACCCGGTCAACCGGCCTGATCTGAATCGTCGTCCCTACCTCGAGGCGATCCGCCGGAACCTCTCGGACCTGGCCGCTTTCTTCGAGGCGCGCCGTCTTCGGAATGAACTTAGTGAGATCCTGGATGCTCACCCGCGCGCGGCTCGCCGCCACACCCTCCAGAAGCTCTCATCAGAAACGGAAACACGACCGTCGCGCCTTCTCCGACGGCTCCGATGAAGACCGCGCCGACCGCGGCAATCGTCATCGGCATCTCGATGGAAAACGGAGTGCGATAACGCGCCGCCGTGAAGGCGCGACGGGGCAATGGGGACCAGGCCGACCGCCATCGCCGCAAGGAACGCCCAACGCTCTGTGGCTGGCAATAATTTCGCGAGCCCATAGGCTCCGGACAGGGTCAACCCGCATTCCAGATTGAGCCGTCCTTTATCGCGGTAGGGACGCGAGTTACCTCGCGCCCACGGAGGGGCCCGCAAAGCCGATTGCGACTTGGATCAATCCACCGCAGATAAAGCCAACGATCC
>JBDTKD010000059.1:0-4303 GCA_039935515.1 Bradyrhizobium sp. | reverse complement strand
GCTGCAGCGCCGTTTTCGCGCGGTGCCGGGCGTGATCGACGTCACCGGCTGGGGCGGCAAGACCAAGACCTATGAATTGCAGGTCGATTTCAACAAGCTGGTCGCCTACGGGCTGACGCTGCCGCAGCTCCTGCAGGCGGTGGGCAATTCCAACATCAATGTCGGCGGCAATACCGTCAACATCGGCACCCAGTCCTGCAGGGTTTTCAGATCGAGCACGCTGTAGTTCGGCGGACCGGCCAGCCGGTAACGGTAGATTTCGCCGACGGCGCTGAGCGGCGAAATCGCCGGCTGCACATTGCCGGGCAGCGGCGCGAGCTGCGATAGCCGGTTCAGCACCTGCTGCAACGCCTCGTCATAGGTGTAGTCGAACGAAAACTGCAGTTTGACGTCCGACAATCCGTACAGCGAAATGGTACGGATGGTGCGAAGGTTCTTGATGCCCGCGACCTGGGTCTCGATCGGAATGGTGATGTAGCGCTCGATCTCTTCGGACGACAATCCCGGACTCTGGGTCACGACGTCGACCATCGGCGGCGTCGGATCCGGATAGGCTTCGATGTTGAGCTGCTTGAATGCGATCAGGCCGCCGATCAACACGACGGTCAACAGGCCCACCATCAAATAGCGCCGGTTGACGGCAATGGCGACGAGACGATCCATTCAGATCGGGACTTTCAATGCGCTGAAGGGAGGACTGACGTCCCGAATGCGGAGCCCGGCTTGCGTTGCGCCCTCATCGCGCTAGGTGCCCGACGCCGCGCGGTCGATGAACAGGCTGCCCTTTGTAACGATCTGCTCGCCGGGTTTCAAATTACCGTCGACCTCCACCAGATCGCCATTGGTAAGGCCGGTCTTGATCTGGCGCAGCTCGATCGACTTGTCCTCGTGCGCAACCCAGACCCGGACCTGATCGCCCTCATAGATCAGCGCCTGCTTGGGGACGCCGACCGCCGAATGGTCGCCGCCGGAATAGATCGTCACATTCGCGAACATTTCCGGTTTCAGCAGCCCGTCCTTGTTGTCCACCGTGGCGCGGACCAGCAGCCGGCGGGTCGCCGGATCGATCGCCGCGGCGACATAGTCGATGCGCGCCACCAGCGGATGCGACGGCAGCGCCAGCACATTGAACGACAGCTCCTGCCCCACCGATACGATCGATGCGTCGGTTTCGCGGACAAAGGCCGTGAGCCAGACGGTGGAGAGATCGCCGATCACGAACACCGGATCGCTGGCGCCGGAATTGATATATTGCCCGGGGCCGATCTTCCGCTGTACGACCGTGCCCGCAATCGGCGAGAAGATGGTGGTGTTGGGGTCGATGCGTCCCTTCTGCTGGAACGCCGCAATGGCCTCTTCGCTCAGGCCGAGAATTTTCAGCTTGTTGCGGTCGGCCTCCAGCGCGGTTTGCGAGGAGCGCAGATCGTTCTGCGCCTGGATCAGCGTGGCCTGGGACTGCTGATAGTCCTTGAGCGGAACCGCCTTGCCTTCGAACAAATCCTTGGCCCGCGTATCCTGCAGCTGCGCGAGATCGAGCGCCGATTTTGCCTTGTTCAGGCCGGTCATGGCTGCGATGAAATCGTTCTGGGCCTGCACGGTATCGGCCGCTTCGATCACGAACAGAGGCTGTCCCTGGGTGACGTGATCGCCGGGCTTAGCCAACAGCTTGATGACCCGGCCGGCATAGGGTGAAAATACCGGCGTCGAGCGGTCCTCATCGACGGCGATCTTGCCTTCGGTCACATGCTCGGCCCGGAAGGTTCGCTCGGTCACGGGTTCGACGGTCAGGCTGGCCCATTCCGCAGGGGTCGGGATGTAGCGCTGCAATCCCTTGCGCGATTGGCTCGACACATCGGAATCGCCCCGCGGTGCCGGGTCGAGATGTGTGTATCCGTAGAACGCAGCTCCCGCCAGCGCCAGCAAGGCCACGCCAATGGCCAGATATCGTCCGCTAAACATCTGCGATTGTTTGGTAAATCCGGGCGGCATGACGTCCAGTCAGTTCGGCGGTGATTCCGGCAGCGGCCGTCTCATCGCTACGCTAATAGTGCCGATTTGATGTTTCAGACAAACTAAAAACGTCGAGAGCGGAGCATTTCAGGTCAAAATTCCGAAAGGCCGGAGGTGAGACCCGTCAGCGGCGGGGCGGCCAGTGCGGCGGGTGGCTGCCAAGCGGCATGGCCGGGCGAGCCCAGTACGCCGGGGTTTTCGACAGGATGGCTGCGTGGGTGACGGCGCGCAGCGGGCCGAAGCCCGAGGGGATTTCTTCGACAAAACGCTGGACCGTGTCGCCCGGCAAATCCCCGGTCGCAAGACCGTTTGCGACGCGACCGAGATTCCACAGCCACCGCCCGGTCTGGGCGAGCGAGAGCTGAACATGCCAGCTGCCGCCTTCGCGCGACTGGCGTTCGCGCGCCATCATCGCTCCGAACGCCATCAGATAGCCGGTGGCATGGTCGAGCATTTGCGCCGGCAATTCCTTGGGTCCGTCGGTGCCGGCGGCCTGCCCTTCGGCGTGATTGAAACCGGTCGCGGTCTGCACCAGCGAGTCAAAGCCGCGGCGTTCCGCCCACGGCCCGACATGGCCATAGGCGGACAACGACACATAGACGATGCCGGGGCTGATCCGGGCCGCCTGCTCGGCCGAGAAACCAAGCGCGGCGAGCGCACCCGGGCGATAGCCTTGCGAAAAAATATCGGCTTGCGCCAGGAGATCGCGCAGCTCAGCCCGTCCCTGCTCATTGCCGAGTTCGACAAAGCTCGTCAGCTTGCCGCGGCCGGTATCGATTGTGAGCCATGGGATGGCCGGCCGATCCGGGCCGGAGATCAGCATGACATCGGCGCCATGCGCGGCGAGCGTGCGGCCGGCGACGGGACCGGCGATCACCCGCGACAGATCGAGTACCCGCAGGCCCGCCAGCGGTCGCTCCCCGGCAGGCCACGGCTTCGGCGCCGCTTCACCGATCTTCCCGATTGAAAACACAGGCAGCTCGGCAAGCGCTTTGGCGTGCGGCAGGGCCGACCATTCCTGATGCGAGCGCATCATCGCAACCACGGCGCCGCCGGCATAGGCCGCCGTCTCGAACGCCTCGGCGTCCCACTGCATCAATGCGGCCTGAACCGCCGCACGCTCCGGCTCGCAGTTGAGCACCCGGCAGACCGCGTCGCGATGGTGCCGGAAATTGGTGTGCAGCCGGACGAAGCGGCGGTCGCGGGTCTGGTAAATGCCGGCGATCGCATCCCAGGTTGGACCCGGCGGCTTGCCGTCGACCCGCAGGTAACGCTCGCTGCGGCATTCGACCAGCGCATGAGCCATGTCGACCGTGACCTGCTGCGATTGTCCGCTGCGCGATTGCCAGATTTGCGCGGCGGCAAGGCCGGCGGCGGCAATGCTGGCTTGCGCCGCGGCAGCAACGCGAAACGACGACGGCAGCATCGGTTCGTCGCCGGTCAGCGTGACGTTTCCGAGCGCGGACGGATCGCCCCCGGCGGCGGTCCAGATAGCGGTCAGAATCTCTCTGGGACTTGGCATGATCCCTCGTTGTTGCCCGAAGTGGTTTGTCCGGCCGGCTTTTTCCTGGCGCGAACCGTGCCCGCTTCGCTCGAAAACGCGATAACGTCCAAAGCTCTGCCTCAGCATGGAAGGAGTTGCAATGGCTGCCATCGATCCATTGACCGCCGGGGGCGTCATGCTGGCGACCGCCGCGACGGATGCGGTCTATGTCATGTTTACCTCGGCGGTGGTTGCGCGCAGGCGGGTGCCGGCAGCCACCTGGAGCAGCGTTTGGTATCTGCTCTCGTCCTACGCCGTGATCAGCTATACCGAAAACTGGGTCTATGTCGTGTTTGCGGCAGTCGGCTCGTGGCTCGGCGCGTTCGCGACGATCACCTTCCTGCACCGGCCGCCCGGCGGACCGCCGGTCGGTGCGGCGCCGGAATAGCTTGGAGAGTATTGTCATGCGCCTCCATCCTTCGAGACGCGACGAAGACGCCGCTCCTCAGGATGAGGTCCGCTGCCAACCCTCATGGTGAGGAGCCGCGCAGTTGCGCGGCGTCTCGAACCACGAGGCCACAGGACGTGGCGTCGTGGCTTCATCCTTCGAGACGCATCGCTTCGCGATGCTCCTCAGGACGAGGTCTTTAGACCCTCATGGTGAGGAGCCGCGCAGTTGCGCGGCGTCTCGAACCACGAGGCCAAGCTCCATCCTTCGAGACGCGCGCAAGCGCGCTCAGGATGAGGCTTTTTAATGAAAATCCCGTGAGCGCGGCAGAATGCGCACATGGCGCGGATGGCGGATTTTCT
>JBDTKD010000058.1:0-4417 GCA_039935515.1 Bradyrhizobium sp. | reverse complement strand
TGGTCGCGCACGTCAGTGGGCCATCCGGCGATCAATTTCTCGAAACGGGCCGGGTCGGGCGCGAACAGCGCGCGGATCGCTTCTTCATAATGCGGCCGGTTGCCGGCCATGGCGGCCATGAAGCGATAGGCCGCCTCCTGGGCCTGGCGCGGACGATCCCTGTCCTCGCCGCCGCGCCGCGCCTGCTCGACCAGTCGGCGGATCGCAACCGAAGCACCGCCGCGCTGCTGCGCCAGCCAGTCCCAGTGTCGCGGCAGCAGCGTGACTTCGCGCGCCACCACGCCCAGTTTCGGGCGGCCGGGTCCGCGCGGCGCGGCCGGCACTGCGCCGGCCTGGCTGGCGGGCGGACTTTCCGGCAATCGCGCCAGCACATCGTCGATCGAGCCGCGAAAATCGAGGTCGATCGATGCGCTGGTCCTGCCGTCGAAGATCAGGATCGCCGCGTCGCTGCGGCGGTCGAGGGTTGCCTTGGCGGCGCGGGCGACCTCGCGAAGATCGCCGGCCGCAATGCAGCGGTCGCCTTCGAAGGCAATCGCGGCCGGGCCCAGCGGCGTATTCATCGGAAAACTCCTGAACCTTCTGAAATTATTACCCGGGTAAATCCGGGCTGTCAATAACATCCGGGTATTATTACCGCGAGGATGGCTCGACTTTCCGCCGCCCTGCTGGCACGACCGGACGCCGCGCATCCGCGCCACGCCTCGGGGTAACCGCCATGCTCACCGTCCACCATCTCAACAATTCACGCTCGCAGCGTGTGCTCTGGCTGCTCGAAGAACTCGGCGTGCCCTACGAGGTCGTCCGCTATCAGCGCCAGCCGGACATGCGCGCGCCGGCGGAGTTGCGCGCCATCCATCCACTCGGAAAATCGCCCGTCATCACCGACAACGGCAACACCATCGCCGAGTCCGGCGCGATCGCCGAATACATTATCGACACCTATGGCGAGGGCCGCCTGATCCCGCCGCCGAAGACGCCGGAACGGCTGCGCTACACCTATTGGCTGCATTACGCGGAAGGCTCCGCGATGCCGCCGCTGCTGCTGAAGCTTTTGTTCACGCTGATGCCGAAGCGCGCGCCGGCGCTGCTGCGCCCGCTGGTGCGCAAGGTTTCCAACCAGGCCCTGACTTCGCTGGTCAATCCGCAGCTCAAGCAGCATATGGCGTATTGGGAAGGTGAGCTCGGCAAGAACGAATGGTTCGCCGGCGACGCCTTCACCGCCGCCGACATCCAGATGAGTTTTCCGCTCGAAGCCGCCGCCGCGCGCGCCGGCCTCGATCAGGGCCACCCGCGGGCGATGGCGTTCCTGGATCGCATCCACGCCCGCCCCGCCTATAACCGGGCGCTTGAAAAGGGCGGGCCGTACACGGTGGGAAGGTAACAGGCCGATCGTCAGTCGTGGGTTACGGCAAGCAGGGTCAGCGCTGTCGATCCACCGCCGCAATTACTTCTTTGACAAGACGGCCGAGACCCCTGATGTCGCCGGTGGGATCGACGGAATCGCCGAGCCGGGCGATCACCAGATGCTGCGTCGGCAGGATGACGACGCGCTGGCCGAGATAGCCGGACGCAAAGAAGGCGTCACGCGGAATGCCGAGGCGGACACGCCCCCTGGCGTGAGGGTGCTCGCTGCGATTGGTCCAGAAGCCGGCGCCATAGTCGGTGTCGAGCGTCGCGCTGGCGGAAAAACCCACCCAATCGTCCGGTAGGATACGGCGGCCCCCGATCTCGCCGTCATGCAGATAGAGCAAGCCAAACCGCACCCAGTCCCGCGCGCTCGCCAGCATGTTGGCGGAGCCTTGCAGCGTGCCGCTCGCATCGAACTCGATCGTCACGCTGCGCATCCCCAGCGGATTGAACAGTTCGCGCCACGCGAAGGCCAGCGTCTGCTCCGGTCCGCCGGCAATGTCGCGGATGATCCGCGCCAACAACTGGGTGGTCGCGCTGGAGTAACGCCATCGCGTTCCCGGCGGGGCGATCATCGGCGCGGTCACGGCAAAGCCCGCCATGTCGTCGTACAGATACATCTGGTTGGAAGGATCAAAGCCGCTGTTGGTTTCATCCAGCGCCAGACCCGTGGTCATTCGCATCAAATGCTCGACCTCGATCTCGCGGCGCGGATCGGTCGCGCCGCGCCATTCCGGGATCGGCGCCGGCAACGACGGCGTAATGCGGCCTTGTAGGGTCAGAATACCCAGCAAGGCGTTTACCACCGACTTGGTCATTGAGAATCCGAGCAGCGGTGTGTCGACGCCGACACCATCGGCATAGCGTTCGGCGATCACCTTGCCCTGATGGACCACGACGACCGCCTTGGTGCGCCGGAACGGCGGCGAGGCGGGTTCCTCGAAGGCATGATCGAGCGCGGCCTTCAGCGCTGGATCGGCCGGCTCGACCACCGCCGGGCCGGCGATCTCCGGCAAAAGCGGCGGGTTCTTCGGCATTCTCAGCGCGTCAACGTCGCTCTTGAGCAGATAGGGCTCCTTCGATCCATGCAGCAGGACGCAGCCGAAGCCATCATGAAACGCGGCGCGGCTGCCAAGCAGCCCCAGCACCGACGCCTCCACGGTCTTTTGGGCGCGATCGAGTCGATATCGCATCAGCCACCGCAGCCGGCGAATGCCGGGACGGCCCATGCTCTCGGTGAAGACGGCCTCGGGATCGAGTCCCGACACAAAGGTCTTGGCGCAGACAGCGTCGGCGCCGGCGCCGGTAGCGACACGAATGGCGCGATCCGGTCGGAAAATCACCGCTGTCAGCATAACGGCGACGACGGCGACCAGCGCCGACGCGCCGGCCATGCATTTCCGCGAAATCACAGATCACCCCGCGCGCCCGGATCGGCTTCAGGCTTCTAGCGCGACTTCTGGGCCCCGCCAACCGGCGGAAGTGCCGTCACGGTGACGCCAGGCGGCGGCACGTCGTCGTCGGGCACGAAGAAATCCGACATCAGGGCCACCGACGGATCGACACGGTAGCGCTCGAAGTCGCGCACGCCGCTATCGTACAACACCTTGTCGTCGATACAGAATCGCCCGGTGAAATCGCGCGCCGGCTTGCTGAAAATCACATGCGCCGCATCGCCCATGATCTCCGGCGTGCGGCTCGCGCGCATCATGGCGTCGCCGCCCAGCAGATTGCCGACCGCCGCGGTGGCGATGGTGGTGCGCGGCCACAGCGCATTGACCGCGACGCCGGCGCTGCGCAGTTCGCCCGACACGCCGAGCACGCACATGCTCATGCCGAACTTCGCCAGCGTATAGGCGGTGGAGTCCTGGAACCATTTCGCCTTCATGTCGAGCGGCGGCGACAGCATGAGAATGTGCGGGTTCTCCGCCCGCTTCAGATGCGGGATGCAGTATTTGGACACCATGAAGGTGCCGCGGGTGTTGATTCCCATCATCAGGTCGAACCGCTTCATGTCGGTTGCCTGCGAATTGGTGAGGCTGATGGCGCTGGCATTGTTGACGCAGATATCGATGCTGCCGAATTCGGCGACGCACTGGTCGACCGCGGCCGTCACCTGTGCCTCCTCGCGGATGTCGCAGAGGATCGGCAGAGCCCGGCCGCCGGCGGCACGGATCTCGTCGGCTGCGGTGTAGATGGTGCCCTTGAGTTTCGGGTGCGGCTCAGCGGTCTTCGCGGCGATCGCGACATTGGCGCCGTCCCGCGCGGCGCGCAGCGCAATCGCAAGCCCGATGCCTCGGCTGCCGCCGGATACGAACAATGTCTTGCCCTTGAGTGATGTCATCAGGCGAACTCCGACTGGTTTCCTTGTTTGTTTTTCTCCCTTCCCCCTTTTGGGGGCCGGGGTGGGATCTGCGAGTCCGGTGTGTGCGGCGTACCCCCGACCCTAACCCTCCCCCCACAAGGGCGGAGGGAACGACCGAGCAAGCGCTGCTCACGCATCCGCATCCAGGATCCGGCCGCGGGTTTCCGGCAATGCGAAGGCCGCGAGAAAGAACACGGCGTAGGCTGCCACGGCGAAAATCGCGATGGCGTTGGCGAGCGATGTCGACTTCGAGAGTTCACCGACCAGGAACGGAAACAATGCGCCGATGCCGCGGCCGCAATTGTAGGAGAATCCCTGGCCCGATCCACGCAGCCGGGTCGGATAGAGCTCGGTAAGAAAGGCGCCGACGCCGGAGAAATAGCCGGATGCAAAGAAACCGAGCGGGAAGCCAAGCAGCCACAGCACCTCGTTGGTCAGCGGCAATTGGGTATAGAGCAGGACCACGGCAATCGCGCCGATCGAGAAGATCAGGAACAAATTGCGCCGCCCGATGCGGTCGGCGAGCCAGGCGCCGACCAGATAGCCTGCGAACGAGCCGATGATCAGGGCCGAGAGGTAGCCGGTCGAACTCACGACCGACAGCTTGCGTTCGGTGGTCAGAAAGCGCGGCACCCAGAAGGTGAT
>JBDTKD010000057.1:0-4382 GCA_039935515.1 Bradyrhizobium sp. | reverse complement strand
GCTTGCCGCAAGGCTCGAGAGGCAGACCAGCGCGATGATCGCCGCGCGCAAGCAACCAATCATGGACCGCTCCGCCAGTCGGATGGCGCATGCTTTCATACAAATCGGAACTTGCCTACATTGCGTTTCGGCAAATGGTTTGGCGCCGGTCGAGGCCGTCGCGGCGCGGCGCCGGTGCCGGCGTCCGGAGGTGACAGATGAATATCGCGGCATTTGCTGGCATCGCCATGCTGCTGCTGGCGGGCGGCGCTGCGGCGCAACAGGGAGGCAAGGCCATTCAAACGACACCGATCAGCCTCGGCACGGCAACGCCGGGCGGCGGCTTTCCGCTGTACGGCAACGCCTTCGCCGAAATCATCAACGCCACCGATCCGACGTTGTCGATCGAGCCGCGCAACACCAAAGGCAGCAACGAGAACATTCCGCTGCTGGAAAAAGGCCAGCTCGATCTCGCGCTGGTCGCCGGCGAGCCTGCCTATGAGGCCTTCATGGGAATCGGGCGGCCGCGCACCGCGCTGAAAATCCTGACGGCAATCTATTCGAGCCCCGGCATGTTCGTGGTGCGCGCCGACAGCCCCTACAGAACCATTCGCGATCTCGTCGGCCACCCGATCGCGTTCGGCGCCAGGGGCTCCGGCCTGCCGATCCTGTCGCGTTACGTGCTCGATGGTCTCGGCTTGAAGCAGGACGAGGATTTTCAGCCGGTCTATCTCGATCATGCCGGCGACGGGCCGGCGATGGTGCTCGACGGGCGGGTTGCGGCATTGTGGGGCGCCGGCATCGGCTGGCCCGGCTTCACCGCCATCGCGACCAGCCCGCGCGGTGCGCGGTTCATTGCACCGGACGCCGACGAGATCGCGCGGATCCGCGCGAAGCACGCGTTCCTCAAGCCGTTGACCGTGCCGGCCGGCAGCTATCCAAACCAGAATGCTCCGGTCGACGCCTTGGGATCATGGAGCTTTATCCTGGTCCGCGAGACCCTGCCCGACGACCTCGCCTATCATCTGGCGCGGACCCTGCACGGCGCCGAGCGCGCGCTCTGCCGGAAACTCGCGCAGGCCTGTGAAACCACGGCTGCGAACACGTTGGCCGCGGCGCCGAATCCCGAGTTGATCCATCCCGGCGTGCTGCGCTTCTTCCGCGAGATCGGGGTGGCGAAGTAGAACAGGATAGTCCACCAATGGGCATGACCCCGACCCAGCGCCTGCCGGTTTCGCTTACGCCGCTCGATGTGGCGCTGGCGCTGCTGCTGCAGGGGCTGAGGCCGGTCGGGCCGGTCGGGATTCCGTTGGCGCCGGGGTTGGGCTGCATCGCGGCCGATATGCCCGCCCTGCCGGCGAATCCGGCCTGCGACAGGGCCGCTGTCGACGGCTGGGCGTTGCACGCAAGCGACCTTGCCGGCGCGTCGTCCTACTCGCCATTGCCGTTGGCTCGGCCGCCAGCCTGGGTCGAAGCCGGCGACCGCATGCCGGATGGTTGCGACTGCGTGATCGATGCCGATCTGGTCGATCAAAGCGGCCTGATGGCTCAGGTGCTGGCGGAGGCGACGCCGGGGCAGGGCATTCGCCGCCGTGGCGGCGATATCGCCGAAGGCGGTCTCGCCGTCTCTTCCGGGCAACCCGTCGGCCCGCTTGATCTTTTGATCGCGCGGGTCGCTGGACTGGAACGCCTGCAGGTGCGGCGCCCGCGCCTGCGTATCGTCAATATTCCGGCGGCCTCCGGCGTTGCGGCGACCACACGGCTCATCTCGGAAAGCGCCGGCGCGGCCGGCGCCGAAATCGTCTGCAGCGAGGCCGCGGGACGCGATGCGGCGTCCATTGCCGACGCCCTCGATGGCGGTGCCTGCGATCTGCTCCTCACCATCGGCGGCTCGGGTGTCGGTCGCACCGATGCGACGATCGCGGCACTGGGCCGGCGCGGCAATATCATCGCGCATGGGCTCGCAGTGCAGCCCGGCCGGACCTCGGCGGTCGGCAGGATCGGAAAAATTCCCCTGGTCGCGCTGCCTGGCGCGGCGGATCAGGCGCTCGCGGCGTGGTGGATGCTGGGGCTGCCCGTGCTCGACCGATTGTCCGGACGTGCGCCGCGTCGGCCGGTCGGCCTGCCGCTGCTGCGCAAGGTCGCATCGAGCGTCGGCATCGCTGAAATCGTGCTGCTCGAGAAGGACCAAAAAGGCTGGCTTCCTCTTGCGGTCGGCGAGTTGTCGCTGCAGACCATCGCCCGTGCCGACGCCTGGCTGGCCGTCCCCGGCGGCAGCGAGGGATTTGCTGCGGGCACCGCGGTCGATGCCTATATGGTACGGGACTGACCCATGAGTTCCGAAATGACCCGCAACTCTCCGCCGAAACGCCGCGACAGCGTCGACCAGGACCAGTTCCTGACCATTCTGTCGCGCGAAGACGCGCTGGCGCGGCTCGAGGCCGCGCTGTTTCCACGCGCCACCCCGAGCGAAATGCGGCCCCTTGCCGCTGCGCTCGGCTGCGCGCTGGCCGCCGATGTGGTGGCGCCGATCGATGTGCCGCCGTTCGATCGCTCCAATGTCGACGGCTTTGCGGTGCGCGCCGCCGATCTCGCTGCGGCCGGCGAGGCCACGCCGGTCCGCCTTCTGCTCAACGGCGAAGCGATCGCCTGCGGCACCGCGCCGACGCGGCCGGTGCTGTCGGGGACGGCGACGCCGATCGCCACCGGCGGCCCGGTGCCGCGCGGCGCCGATGCCATCGTCATGGTCGAGCATACCCAGCCCGCGGGCCCGCGCGCGATCGAGATCCGCCGGGCCGCCTCGCCGGGGCAATTCGTTTCCTATGCCGGTTCCGACATTGCGCGCGGCGAGGCGCTGCTGCGCGCCGGCACCGTGATCGGCTCGCGCGAGATCGGCATGCTGGCGGCCTGCGGGATCGCGCAGGCCGAAATCGTGCGACGGCCGCGCGTGGCGGTGCTGTCCACCGGCGACGAACTGGTGCAGCCGGGCCAGTCGCTGCGTCCGGCTGCGATCTACGACACCAATGGCGCGATCGTCACGGCGGCGGTGAACGAGAACGGCGGTGAGGCAAGCTTTCTCGGCGCCATTGCCGATGACGAGGAACGGCTCGAAGCCGCGATGCGCCAGGCGCTCGCGGCGAGCGACATGCTGGTGGTGTCGGGCGGCACATCGAAGGGCGCCGGCGACGTCTCCCACCGCATCATCGCCCGGCTGGGACAGCCCGGCATTATCGCCCATGGCGTCGCGCTGAAGCCGGGCAAGCCGCTGTGTCTTGCGGTCTGCGACGGCAAGCCGGTGATCATCCTGCCGGGATTTCCGACCTCGGCGATGTTCACCTTTCACGACATGATCGTGCCGGTGCTGCGGCGGATGGCGGGGCTGCCGCCGCGTTCCGATGCCAAGGTCACGGCAAAGGTGCCGGTGCGGATCGGCTCGGAGCTGGGCCGTACCGAATTCGTCATGGTGTCGCTGGTCGAAGCCGCCGACGGGCTGATCGCCTTTCCCTCCGGCAAGGGATCGGGGGCGATCACTTCCTTTGCCCAGGCTGACGGATTCCTGAAGATCGACGCGCTCGCCGATCGGATGCCGGCGGGCTCCGAGGTCGAGGTGACGCTGTTCACGCCCCATGTGCGGGTGCCGGATCTGGTGATTGTCGGCAGCCATTGCACCGGGCTTGATCTCGTCACCGCGCCGCTGGCGCGGGGAGGCCTCCTCGTGCGCTCGATTGCGGTCGGCAGCCTCGGTGGGCTTGCGGCGGCAAAACGTGGCGAGTGCGATCTGGCGCCGATCCACCTGTTCGATGAAAAATCCGAAACCTACAACGCGCCATTTCTCGGCGAAGGACTCGAGCTGGTTCCGGGCTGGCGGCGGATGCAAGGCATCGTGTTCCGCAACGGCGACGCACGTTTCGAAGGATTGAGCGCCGAGGGCGCGGTGCGCGCGGCGCTCGCCGATCCCGCCTGCATCATGGTCAACCGCAACCAGGGTGCGGGCACCCGCATCCTGATCGACCGGCTGCTCGGCGAGGCGCGGCCCGACGGCTACTGGAACCAGCCGAACTCGCATAACTCCGTCGCCGCCGCGGTGGCGCAGCACCGTGCCGACTGGGGCATGACCATTGCGCCGGTGGCCCATGCCGCCGACCTCGGCTTCATTCCGCTGGCGGAAGAGCATTATGATTTCGCGCTGGTAACGGCGAGAAAACGACGGCCGGCGGTGCAGGCCTTCCTCGACGCGCTGGCGTCGGCGGAAAGCCGGAGCGCGCTGACACAGGCCGGATTCCGACCGGCTTGAGTCGATTTGATTCGTCATTGCGAGGAGCGCCAGCGACGAAGATTCCATGGGGAGTGGATAGCGACCAAGTCTGGAGCCAGACTGAGGTTTGCTGAAACCACTCAACCTG
>JBDTKD010000056.1:0-3507 GCA_039935515.1 Bradyrhizobium sp. | reverse complement strand
TATGGCTTTCCACCGACAGATAGCGCTTGCCGATCTTGCCGCAGGGGTTGGCGCAGTCGAACACCGGATAGTGCTCGGCCTTCAGATGCGGCGCGCCTTCGACCGTCATCGCGCCACAGATGTGAACATTGGCGGCCTCGATCTCACGCTTGGTGAAGCCGACCGCGGCGAGCAGGTCGAAGCCCGGTGCGGCGATGGCCTCGGCGCCGATGCCGAGGGTGTCGCGGATGAAATCCTCGCCAAAGGTCCATTTGTTGAAGGCGAATTTGATGTCGAATGCGGTCGGCAGCGCCTTTTCCACTTTGGCGATCGCCTCGTCGGTGAAGCCCTTTGCCTTCAGCGTCGAGATGTTGATGCCCGGCGAATTGGACAGCGAGCCGTGGCCGACGGCATATGCTTCGATCTCCGCGATCTCGCTTTCGCGATAGCCGAGCGCGCGCAGCGCTTCCGGCACGGCGCGGTTGATGATCTTCCAGTAGCCGCCACCGGCGAGCTTCTTGAATTTCACCAGCGCGAAATCGGGCTCGATGCCGGTGGTGTCGCAATCCATCACAAGGCCGATGGTGCCGGTCGGCGCCACCACCGTGGTCTGGGCGTTGCGATAGCCGTTCTTCTCGCCAAGCTCGAGCGCCTGGTCCCAGGCGGCCTTGGCATGGGCGACGATGTCGGCCTGCGGGCAGGAGGCGTGATCGAGCGGCACCGGATTGACTGCCAGCGCCTCATAGCCGCGGGATTCGCCATGGGCGGCGCGGCGATGGTTGCGGATCACCCGCAGCATATGTGCGGCATTCTTCTTGTAGCCCGGGAAGGTGCCGAGCTCGGCCGCCATCTCGGCCGAGGTTTTATAGGCGATGCCGGTCATGATCGCGGTCAGCGCGCCGCACAGCGCGCGGCCTTCCTTCGAGTCATAGGACAGGCCCATGGTCATCAGCAGGCCGCCGATATTGGCAAAGCCGAGGCCGAGGGTGCGGAATTCATAGGACAACTGCGCGATCGCCTTGGAGGGGAACTGGGCCATCATGACCGAGATTTCCAGCACCAAGGTCCACAGCCCGCAGAGATGCTCATAGGATTCGACGTCGAAGCGGCCCTTGCCGGTCTCGCCGGCGGCGGGCGGAGTGAAGAAGGTGAGCAGATTGGCGGACGCCAGGTTGCAGGCGGTGTCGTCCAGGAACATGTATTCCGAGCACGGATTGGAGGCGCGGATCTCGCCGGACGCCTTGCAGGTGTGCCAGTCGTTCATGGTGGTATTGAAGTGCAGGCCGGGATCGGCCGAGGCCCAGGCGGCGTGTCCGATCTTTTCCCAGAGATCGCGCGCCTTCAGCGTCTTTGTCACTTTCCGGTTGGTACGCCCGATCAGATTCCAGTTGCCGTCGGTTTCGACCGCACGCAGAAAATCGTCCTTCAGCGACACTGAATTGTTGGAGTTCTGGCCGGAGACGGTGAGATAGGCCTCGGAATCCCAGTCGGTATCGTAGACCGGGAAGTCGATCTCCTTGTAGCCCTGCCTCGCGAACTGGATCACCCGCTTGATGTAATTGTCGGGCACCATGGCGCGGCGGGCGAGCTTGATCTCGCGGCGCAGCGCCGGGTTCTTTTCGGGATCGAAGCAGTCGTCGCCGGAGCCTTCGCAGTTGACGCAGGCCTTCAGCACCGCCTTGAGATGCTTCTGGTTGATCCTGGAGCCGGTCACCAGCGCAGCGACCTTCTGCTCCTCCTTCACCTTCCAGTCGATATAGGTCTCGATATCGGGGTGGTCGACGTCGACTACCACCATCTTGGCGGCGCGGCGGGTGGTGCCGCCGGACTTGATCGCGCCGGCGGCGCGATCGCCGATCTTGAGGAAGCTCATCAGGCCGGAGGAGCGCCCGCCGCCGGACAGCCTTTCGCCTTCGCCGCGCAGCCGCGAGAAGTTCGAGCCGGTGCCGGAGCCGTATTTGAACAGCCGCGCCTCGCGCACCCAGAGGTCCATGATGCCGCCCTCGTTGACGAGGTCGTCCTCGATGCCCTGGATGAAGCACGCATGCGGCTGCGGATGCTCATAGGCCGATTTCGATTTGGTCAGCTTGCCGGTCTTCCAGTCGACGTAATAGTGGCCTTGGCCGGGGCCATCGACGCCATAGGCCCAATGCAGGCCGGTGTTGAACCATTGCGGCGAGTTCGGCGCCACCATCTGCTTCGCCAGCATGTAGCGCAGCTCGTCGAAGAAAGCCTGCGCGTCGTCCTCCGAGCTGAAGTAGCCGCCCTTCCAGCCCCAATAGGTCCAGCAGCCGGCGAGACGGTCGAACACCTGTTTGGCCGAGAGCTCGCTGACATAGCGTTCGTTCTCGGGCAGATCGACCAGGGCCTCAGTATCGGGCACCGAGCGCCACAGCCAGGACGGCACGGTCTCTTCCTCGACCTTCTTCAGCCGCGCCGCGACGCCCGCTTTGCGGAAATACTTCTGCGCCAGCACATCGGAGGCGACCTGCGACCAGAATTCCGGCACCTCGACGTTTTCGAGGCGAAACACCACCGAGCCATCGGGATTGCGGATCTCAGATGTCGTCAATCTGAAATCAATCGCCGCATAGGGTGATTGGCCGGAAGTGGTGTTGCGCCGTTCGATTCGCATGGTCGTGCCCCGTTCTTTTTTGACCGGACCGCTGCCGCGGCGCCCGGAGTTTGTCCTTGAGCGAGCCTTTCGGCCACGGCGTGCCGCCGGGTCCGAAATTTTCGCGGGTTCAGCCGGTGGACCGGCCTGTTTCTGTACCAACGCCCCAACTTGTGATCCGAGCCATTCCGGCCCGTTTTACCCTCCGAAAGGGTCCAGAATTCGGGGCAGATTCGCCCGTCACCCGTGCCTCAACCGGCCATCGGAGTGGTCCTTCTGGAACCCTGTCAGGGAGCGTCCGGCCGGACTGATAACGACCCGAACCGAACGATCCAAAGCTAGGACAACTCCAACGCGCCCGTCAAGGACTAGTACGAGTTCCTGAATCAAATACTAAATATGGTGCAAATCGGGGAAAACCAAGGGGTCGGACCACGCCTTGACGGGATCAAGTATCGGTGAGTCCTCAGGGAATCCCAAATGAAAAAATTTGCTCCGCGGCGACGATTTTGGGCTTCCTCCCGCTGTTCACAGGGCAACAATTTATTGTCCGCGAGGGATTGCTCTGCGAAGACTCACATCGTGCACGGAGATGACCGGGCTGGCATGCCCGGGAGCGATGGCCAGCGCCGCCGATAACCGGCATGGTGCCGCCGATTCTCAGGGTTACCCACCCGATGACCGTTCCAGACCAGCCGGGCGCGCGGGCTCGAATCGCCCACGCGGGCCTGATGTTCCTCGCCATTACCTCGGTTGGCTGGGGCTTCAACTGGCCCGTCACCAAATATCTCCTGAGCGAGCTGCCGCCGCTCACCATGCGCGGCTCCACCGGCGTGATCGGTGCGCTGCTGCTGGCGCTGCTGGCGATCCTGCGCGGCCAGAGCCTTCGGGTGCCGCGCGAATGTTGGCTGCGG
>JBDTKD010000055.1:0-5626 GCA_039935515.1 Bradyrhizobium sp. | reverse complement strand
CGCTATGCGAGGGCGTCATTCTGCGCGTCGATGACTTTCCGGCCGACGACGTTCTCGAAGAGATGAACGCCGACAGCGAATTCGACCTGCTCGGCCTGTTCCAGGGGGTCGGCCTGCCGTTCCGCAGCGAGCAGGACGTGGCACAACTGCCCAACATGATCTGGCTCTACCGCCGACCGATCCTGGATTACTGGGCCGAACACGACGAGACGCTGGGCCACATCGTTCGCCATGTCCTGATCCACGAGATCGGCCATCATTTCGGCCTCTCCGACCGCGACATGGCGACGATCGAAGCCGACGCCGATTAGCCCTAAATTTTCCCTTGGACGGTGGCCCCGATCGGGATAAAACCCGCGCTCCATTTGCGCATTCGCAACTTCACCCTCCCGGAATCGCAACTGGCACATCGCAATGATGAAGGTCGAGCCATGGACAAGTTCACCACGCTGGAAGGCGTCGCGGCGCCGCTGAAGATCATCAATGTCGACACCGACATGGTTATCCCGAAGCAGTATCTGAAGACTATCAAGCGCACCGGCCTCGGCAAGGGACTGTTCGCGGAACAGCGCTACAAGGACGACGGCAGCGAGAACCCGGATTTCATCCTCAACAAGCCGGCCTATCGCAACGCCAGGATTCTGGTCGCGGGCGACAATTTCGGCTGCGGCTCGAGCCGCGAGCACGCGCCGTGGGCGCTGCTCGATTTCGGCATCCGCTGCGTGATCTCGACCTCGTTCGGCGACATCTTCTACAACAATTGCTTCAAGAACGGCATTCTGCCGATCCGCGTCAGCCAGGACGACCTCGACAAACTGTTCGACGATGCCGAGCGCGGCGCCAATGCGACGCTGACGATCGATCTGGCCAATCAGGAAATCCGCGGGCCGGACGGCGGCACGGTGAAATTCGAGGTCGACGCCTTCCGCAAGCACTGCCTGCTGAACGGCCTCGACGACATCGGGCTCACCATGGAGAAGAAGGCTTCGATCGACAGTTACGAGGCGAAGGCCAGAGCCGAGCGCGCCTGGGCCTGATCCCGACCGCGATCCGGTGACGCGCATGGTGCCTGACGTCGTCACCTTCTGGCACGGCCCGCTCGACCGGCTGCGGCTGACCTGCCTGCGCTCGCAGGTAGCAGTGGGCCACAAGGTGACGGTCTACAGTTTCGATCCGCTGCCGGGATTGCCGGATGGCGTCGGCAATGCCGAGGCGGAAGCGATCCTGCCGCATGCCTTCGCCGAAAAGCTGCGTCCGCCGCAGGCCGACGGCGGCTGGCGCGACTGCACCATTTTGCAGTTCAGCGATTTCTTCCGGATGCGGCTGATGGCGCGGCAGACGGGGCTGTGGCTCGATGCCGACGTGCTGCTGCTCAAGGCGGTCGAGATCGATCCGGCAAAACCCCGTTTCGCCTGGGAGCGGCGGCGCCAGATCGGCAATTCCGTGCTTTATCTTCCAGCGAACGATCCGATCGTCCGGGCATTCGAGGACCTGATGCAGCAGGACGAACTGACGCCGGACTGGCTCGCGCTGCGGCATCGCCTGGCCTTCACGCTGCGCAAACTGCGCGGCGGATCGAACCGCCTGTCCGATCTTCGTGTCGCGATCTATGGCCCGGCCTCGCTCACCGCGCTCGCCCGCCGCGCCGGCGAATTGAACGGGGCGTTGCCGAAGAAATCATTCTATGCGGTGCATGCCGAGCCGAAACGGTTCTTCGAGCCTGCGGATTTTTCGGCGCTGCTCACCGACCCGCAGGTCGTGGGTTTCCATGTCTCGCCAAAGGGCCGCGGCAATCAGCCGCCGGTGCCCGGCAGCCTGTACGCCTGGGCTGTGGAACGGTTTGGGACGCCTTGAACACTCCGGCGTCATGCCCGCCAACGCGGGCATCCGGTATTCCGAGATGTTGGAATAAAACTTCGGCGGCGCGGCGTACTGGATCATCCGCTTTCGCGGATGATGACGGCGCTGCGCTCGCAACGAGGAGCTCTTAACGCCCCATCGCGGCGATGGCGTCGGCGATCGCGATGGTGCGCTTGGCCATCTCGGCATGCAGCCGCTCCACCATCTGGCCGTCGAGCCGGATCGCGCCGCGCGCGGCGTTCTCCGGCTGCTCGAACGCGGCGATGATCTTGCGGGCGTGCGCGACTTCCTCCGCCGGCGGCGTGAAGATCGCGTTGCAGGCCTCGATCTGGCCCGGGTGGATCAGCGTCTTGCCGTCGAAGCCGAGATCGCGGGCTTGCGTGCATTCCTGCCCGAACCCGTCGAAATTGCCGAGATCGCTGTAGGGGCCGTCGAGAATTTCGAGGCCGTGCGCGCGGGTCGCCAGGATGCAGTGCGTGATCATCGGAATCATCGCGGCGCGGCCGGGCTGCATCCGGATCCGCGTCTCCCGCGCGATGTCGTTCGGTCCGAACACAAACCCGGCGAGCCGCGTCCTGGCATCGCGGGAGGCGGCGGCAAGCTCCTCGGCATGCAGCACCCCGCGCGCGGTCTCGATCATCGCCCAGACCTTGATCGAGCCGTCGGCGTGGATGCCGGCCAGCCGGTCGCCGACGGTGTGGAGATCCTCGGCGCTGGAGATCTTTGGCACCAGGATGCCGTCGGGCCGGGCCTCGCCGGCCATGGTGACGTCATCGATCCACCACGGCGTGTCGAGGCTGTTGGTGCGAACCCAGACCTCGCGCTTGCCGAACCCCCTGGCGGCAATCGCCTGCGCGATCTGGTCGCGCGCCAGCGCCTTGGCGTCCGGCGCCACAGAATCCTCAAGGTCGAGGATGATACCGTCGGCAGGGAGAATGCGGGCTTTTTCCAGCGCCCGGGCATTCGATCCGGGCATGAACAGCAGGCTGCGGCGCGGATGGATCATGGGTTCGTTCCCTTAATTGCGCTATTGAGCGAAGTGGGTACGGGTTCGTACGCGATAACATTCCGGATCATCCGCCGGAAGACTTGTCCGCCAGCAAAGCATATGGTTAGCCATGGCCATGGCCCCGTTTCCGCAACGACTGATCGAAGGCTACCGGACTTTCGCCTCGCAACGTCTGCCGACCGAACAGTCGCGCTATCGCGAACTGTCCGAGCGCGGCCAGGCCCCCGAGGTGATGGTGATCGGCTGCTGCGATTCCCGGGTGTCGCCGGAGGTGATCTTCGACGCCGGCCCGGGCGAACTGTTCGTGATGCGCAACATCGCCAATCTGGTGCCGGTCTATCAGCCCGACGCCAACGCGCACGGCGTGTCGGCGGCGCTGGAATACGCGGTCTCGGTGCTCCGGGTAAAATACATCGTGGTGCTCGGCCACGCCCAATGCGGCGGCATCCGCGCCTTCATCGACAAGATCGAACCGCTGTCGCCCGGCGACTTCATCGGCAAGTGGATGGCGATGTTCATCAAGCCGGGCGAAAAGGTCGAACAGCGCGACCGCGAGACGATGCAGGACTTCACCACACGGATCGAAAAAGCCGCCGTGTTCCGCAGCCTGGAAAACCTGCAGACCTTTCCCTTCGTGAAAGCCCGCGTCGAGCGCGGCGAACTCACCTTGCATGGCGCCTATTTCGGCGTCGCCGAGGGCTCGCTGTTCGTGCTTGATCCGGCCGCCAAGGAATTTCGTAGCGTCCGGGAAGGCCGGCAAGCCGTGTAGCAAAGGCGGAGACGAGCGCCGGCTGTTCGGCTCCCGCAATCGGCGCCTATGCCGCTTTTTTCTTGGCGCTGATCAGCTTGCGGTTGATCAGGCATTCGGCGATCTGGATCGCGTTCAGCGCGGCGCCCTTGCGCAGATTGTCCGACACGCACCACAGCACGAGTCCGTTCTCCACCGTGGCATCCTCGCGAATCCGGCTGATATAGGTCGCGTCCTCGCCCGCCGCCTCGTAGGGCGTGACGTAGCCGCCCGGCTCGTGCTTGTCGATCACCAGACAGCCCGGGGCATGACGCAGGATGTTGCGCGCCTCGTCGGCCGAGATCGGATGTTCGAACTCGATATTGACCGCCTCGGAATGGCCGACGAACACCGGCACCCGCACGCAGGTCGCGGAAAGCCTGATCTTGGGATCAAGAATCTTCTTGGTCTCCATCATCATCTTCCACTCTTCCTTGGTGTAGCCGTCCTCCATGAACACGTCGATCTCCGGGATCACGTTGAAGGCGATCCGCTTGGGGAATTTCTTGTTGACGAGTTCGCTGTTGGTGTAGACCGCCTTGGTTTGCGAAAACAGCTCGTCCATGGCGTCCTTGCCGGCGCCGGATACCGACTGATAGGTCGATACCACGACACGCCTGATCACCGCCTTGTCGTGCAGCGGCTTCAGCGCGACCACGAGCTGGGCGGTCGAGCAGTTCGGATTGGCGATGATGTTCTTCTTGACGAAGCCCGCCACCGCATCCGCGTTGACCTCGGGCACGACCAGCGGCACGTCCGGATCCATCCGCCATGCCGACGAGTTGTCGATCACGACCGCGCCGGCGGCGCCGATCTTCGGCGACCATTCCTTCGACACCGCGCTGCCCGCCGACATCAGGCAGATATCGACGTCGCCGAAATCGTAATGCTCGAGGGCTTTGACTTTCAGGGTGCGGTCGCCATAGGAGACTTCGACGCCCATGCTGCGGCGCGACGCCAGCGCCACTACCTCATCGGCGGGGAATTTGCGTTCGTCGAGAATGTTGAGCATTTCCCGACCGACATTGCCGGTCGCTCCGACCACCGCGACTTTGTAACCCATCGTTCACTCTCCGAAGAAAAATGCCTCCCGCCCGTCACGGCAAAGGAAGAGCAGCGCTTCTATGCGAGAAACGGCGTTAAGACAACGTTAGACCGGGGCGTTTGGGCGTTTGATGCGGTCGTTTGGCGCCTTTCGTACCAACCTGTATCGCCCGGGACGCCTACATCCGGCGCTGACCCGCTTTGCGGACGGAGTGCTGCGGCATGCTGGCGGGCCTGGTTGCTATGTAAGTGCTCTGGCGCTGCTTGCCATTTTCGGCCTGCATCTGTGGGACCAATGGTCGTTTGGCGCGGTCGAGCCTGCCGTCCGGACGGATTGGAGCGTGGCCACCCGCTCGTGCCCGGCGTTCGCCATCCGTCAATCCGATATCTCCAGCAAAACAGAGGCTTACGAAATCCTCCGGCACTGCTCCTGCCAGCAAAGTACGCGACCGGCCCGGCGCCGGACCGGGTGACCACCACCGAAAATCTCCGGCTGCGCGGCGCGCTCTGATCGGCGGCCGGCAAGGCGCTGGTTTTCATGCAACTTTTCCGGTCCCCTGACATTATTGTGCGGTGGTGTGGCCGGATTGACCTTGTGGCCTCGTTCCCGGCCGCTAAAATGATGGCCAATCGATTTGGCGACCGCCAGCCCAAGAGGACCTGATGACCTGGAAATTCCCCGCCGCGAATATTTCTGCGGTGCTGCTTGCGGCTACCGCCGTCGGCGTGGTCACGGTACGCGTGCCAGGTGCGTTGCCTGCCATCGCAGCCGCGCCGCTGTTGGCGGCATTGGGCGGCGTAGCATCGTTATAAGTGGCGGTCGCCGGCGTGATGGTGACCGAAGTCGTGCCAGCGGGCAAATTGGTTGCGGCTTGCGCATTCGCGGGCGCGACTGGAACGGTGAGATCGGCGGTTTGCGCCGCAAC
>JBDTKD010000054.1:0-2849 GCA_039935515.1 Bradyrhizobium sp. | reverse complement strand
GTGCTATTCGATGCGGTCCAGCAGACGCTCACGGATCAATGACTACTCGATCCACGACACGGAACGCGAGCGACCATCTGTTGACAGGAGATCGATCTTGTTGATGATCATGATGTTGCTTGCGCGGAACATGTGCAGATATTTGAGCGGCTTGTCTTCGCTTTCAGTCACCGAAAGGATGGCGACCTTCGCCTACTCCGCCCAGATCGAACAGAGCTGGACAGATCAGATTGCCGACGTCGCCTGACAGGATCTCTTACGTCACCCTTGAAATAGATGCCCTTCAAATAGATGCACTTGACATACCGCTTCAGGTCGGTTTCACTCGCGCAGCGTACACTGTACCGTTCTGTGGACTACCCCGCTGTAAAATAAGGCAGCGCGCTGCGGGATGGACCGTGGCGCCGCTCCGCAAAAAATATGCACTTAAAAATATGCCCGCGGCTCTGCGCCGGCGACTGAATGACGCCGCCGAGCAGCGATCAAGAAACGACTGATGGAGGAGAGGAAACGATGGAGTGGCGCCATGAGTGAGCATGCTCTGCTAATTCCCGCCGAGCATGCAAATCCTGGCCTGAGCCAGATCGGGGTGGTGGCTTATGATGACGGTCTTGTCAGGGATGCTCTGATAGCTCAATGCGCAGCCGGTCTGGTCGCCTCAGGTTACCGGCTGGGTGGCGTCGTCCAGTCAAACGCGCACCGGCATGGTCGACGTCGATGCGATATGTACGTGAAGGACCTATTGGGCGGTGACGAAATAAAGATCTCGTTGGACCGTGGTGACGAAGCGAGGGGTTGTCGCCTTGATCCGGACGCTTTCGCGCGCATCGACGCATGGATCGAGCGTGCGGTGCTTGAACGTGTCGATCTGCTGATCATTAATAAGTTTGGCAGGGAAGAAGCACATGGCCGCGGACTGCGAGCGGTCCTTGCCGAGGCTCTGATTGCCGAACCCCCCCTGTTGATCGGTGTCTCCACACAAAATCTTCGCGACTTTCTGACATTCGTCGGAGATTCAGCCACACGTCTAAGGCCCGACATCAAGGCAATTACGGCCTGGTGCCGGAACGCGATTGAACGTGGGGCTCACCATCGATTCCAGCCACGGCTGTCATCCGTGCAAGCATGAGGCGGCTGATGACCAGCGGTAACCGATGAGTCTGTTGTCGAGGAACGCAAAAGTGGTAGCGTGTGCTCCAGGGCGGCCCATGTTCCTCCGACCAGACCTCCTTGAGCGGCCCGGTCACGGCGTATCACTCCTTCGGTGGAGAGGTGGAGGCGTCGAATACCCCCGCGATACGCCGCCTTACCCCTTCATGCCGTCACCAACTTTCGCCCATAGCTCCGAAAGGGACAATCAAACAGCAAGCGCGCGCCTTCCTCCATTGGCGCAAACAGATGAAGAGACGCGATGGATGATAAACAAATCCTCCAAAATGCGAAGCGCAGCGCGACCCAGGCTGGCATGATCGCGCTCGCGTTTCAGGATTTTGCAGCCAAGCTTATCAAGCATGTCCGCAGCGGACATCGCCTTGATGATGCTTCTCTTGCCACTCTCCGCGACAACTGCATCCGCGATCTGAAGAACTCCACAATCGTCGGAATGTCTTTCGAGGAAGAAGCCGAAACCTTCAGGCAGGCGATCGAAAACGCGGAAAAATTGCTCGATGGAGCAATAGCGAGGGGAAGGCAACCTTAATAACCGAACGGTTGCCCCCATTACAATGACAGGCGCGCCGAAATGATTCAGAGATGTCCCGCTTATGCGGCTTGCGCCGAGTGGGCTTTTTTGCTTTGCAAGCCCTTCGGTGCCAACGGTGCAGCCAGTTAGTGCGGATTCGCCGTGAATGCCGTGCTTGCAGTGATGTCGCGACAAAGCTGCCGGATTTGTCCAATCTCCATGGCGGTGCTGTGGCGATGCTATGAAATCAGTCGTTCAGTGAGGTCCCTCGATGTGGCAATCGCGTCCGGTATACATTAGCAGCACGCTCGCGGACATGCAGGCCGAGCGCAACGCGCTCGAAGACTTTGCCGATGATCGCGCCCGCGGCTTCGTTGGCAGGCAGGCGGTCATTGCGCGTCTCACCAGCCTGTGTTTCTCCCCCGCGCACGATGGCGCGCCGTGGGGCATCTGCGTCACCGGCGAGCCGGGTTCGGGCAAGAGCGCGCTGTTCGGCGAACTTCTTCGCCGCATGAAGGACACCGACGCTTTCGTTCTCGCGCACGCCGCCGGCGCCAGCCCGCGGGCATCATCGGTCGATGCAATGCTGCGGCGCTGGATCGACGAACTCGGCAGCGCGCTCGGCGCCGGCGACGTTGGCCTCCCCGAGAATGTCGAACCGGAGACAGTCGAAACGGCCTTCGCCTCGCTGCTCGGGCGGATGGCGTCACAGCGGCGCGTCGTCGTCCTGATCGACGCGCTCGACCAGTTCAAAAAAGCCACGCGCGGAAGGCTGACCTGGCTGCCTCGGCTGTGGCCGGCCAACGCGCGGCTTGTCGCAATAGCCATTGCCGGGGGCGCCTCCAAAGTGCTGGCCGAGCGTCCAGGCATGGAAGCGTTGTCGCTGCCGCCGCTGGACGCTGCCGAGGCGCGCGGCATCATCGAGGGCATATGCGATCGCTATCACCGCAAGTTCGAGCCGCCGGTGATCGATGCGCTGCTCGCGAAGAAGCATGCGGGCGTGCCCGCGTGGGGCAACCCGCTTTGGCTGGTGCTCGCCATCGAGGAGCTCAACCTGCTCGACGCCGATGATTTTGCCGGCGCTCCGGCGGAACGCCTCCGAAATTTGATGCTCGACACCGTCGGCGTCATGCCGGCGGATATTTCCCTCCTCTATCGCGCAACGTTC
>JBDTKD010000053.1:0-4597 GCA_039935515.1 Bradyrhizobium sp. | reverse complement strand
CACCCGAGGTGGGAGCCGTATGCCCGAATCGGGCACGTACGGATCTGTGCGGGGGGCGCTCAGTAATGGGCGTCCCTACCGCGACCGCGGCGTTGCCGCGCTCCTCACCATGAGGGTCTGAGACCTCGTCCTGAGGAGCATCGCGAAGCGATGCGTCTCGAAGGACGAAGCCATTGAGGTGGAAATTGCTCTAATCCCGCTTTGCATCCGCGCGCCCTGGTGGCCGACCCGCGAGCGGGACGAGCATCAATCCGAGCAGCGCCACGCCGGCCAGCAGGGCCCAGGCTTCGTTGGTGCTGAGCGCAAACGCCGCCCGCTCGACCATGGGCCGAACATAGGCTTCGACAGCGGCCTCCGACACACCGGCGGGTGGGTGGGTGAACAACCGAAGATCAAGTCCGATCGCCTGTGCCGCGGTGATATCGCCAGCGATCAGCCGGTCGCGAAGCAGGCCTGCATGTTGCGCCGTGCGCCCGTAGAGGATGGTGTCGATCAATGCGATCCCGATCGCGCCACCGAGGTTTCGCATCAGGTTGAACAGGCCGCTGGCGTCGGGCACCTGGCTTGCCGTCAAGGTGCCGAGCGCCAGCCGGGTCGGCGGCAGCAGGCAGAACATGATGGCGACGCCACGCAGGACCTGCGGCCAGAACATCTCGTCGAAATCGGCGACCCTGCTCTGAAACGCGCTGCAACCGAGCCCGAAGGCGAACAGCGCGAAACCGCCCGCCGACAGCCAGCGCGGATCGAACCTGCTTTCCAGCGCGCCGGCGATCGGTGCGGTCGCGAGTTGCGCGACACCGGTGACCAGCATGACGGTGCCGATTTCGAAGGCATCATGGTGGCGCACAAAGGCGAGAAAGACCGGCATCAGATAGATCGAGCCGAACAATCCGACGCCGAGGCAAAAGCTCAGCGCGCAACCGATCGCAAACGAGCGCGTGCTCAATGTCGAGAGCTCGACCACCGGATGCGCGGCCTTGCGTGTCCTGACCGCAAAGGCCGCCGCCGCCATGGCACACAGCAGGAACAGGGCAAGGGAGTCTGGCGAAAACCAGCCTTGCTGGGGGGCCAGCTTGAGGCCGATCTCGAGGCTTGCGAGCGCGATTGCCATCAGCGCCAGCGAATAGCCGTCAAGTGTCACCAGATCGGCGAGGCAGGGCCTTGTGCGCGGCAGCACCAGGGCCGTGACGGCGGCGGCGACGATCCCGGGAATAACGTTGATCAAGAACAGCCAGTGCCAGGACCAGGTATCGGTGATCCAGCCGCCGACCACCGGCCCCACGGTCGGCGCCAGAACGGCCATGATACCGGCCAGGGTGGTGGCGATCGGGTGCAGCCGGGTCGGAAACAGCAGGAAGACGGCAGAGAATACCGCGGGGATCAGTGCGCCGCCGGCAAAACCCTGCAACACCCGGAAGCCGATCAGGACGACAAAACCGCCGCTGAAGGCGCAGCCGACCGAGGCGAGGGTGAAGAGGCTGATCGCTCCGACAAACAGCCAGCGCAGTGTCAATACGCGCGTCATCCAGCCCGTCAGGGCAATGGCGATGATCTCGGCGATCAGATACGCGGTCTGGACAAAGCTCATCAGATCCGGAGCCATCGCCAGCGCACGCTGGATCGTCGGTAACGAGGTCGCGACAACTTGAATGTCGAGGATCGCCATGAACATGCCGAGACACATCAGCATGAAACCAAGCCATGTCGCGGCGTGGCTATCGCTCGCCTCGCTCGGCCATTCGTTCATGGCGGATCCGCCATCCTCACCTGATGACAGGCCGCCAGCGCGCGGTTCTCGGCCCGCAGCCGGATCGCCAGCACGGCCGCGTTGAGGACCGTGAAGACGACGGCAAGCCACGGAAGATCGAGCGCCCATGGCAGCACGGCGATCTCGCCAACCACGACCGCGTAGTTGGGGTGAGACATCCACCGATAAGGCCCCGCCGCCACCAGTTGCTCGCCCGGCAGCACGATGATCCGCGTGGTCCATCGCGAGCCAAGCGTCCATAGTACCCAGCAACGCAGGCCTTGCAGCGCGAGATACAAAGCGAGCGCCGCGACGTTCACGGAATGATGTCGTCCGAATAGCCACAGCGATAGCAGCCAGGCCGTGTGTACCGCGACGATCAATGGATAATGCGCCGACCCCACCTCGACAGCGCCACGGGCCATCAGCTTGCGCATGTTGTGGCGTGCGACGACGAGTTCACCGATACGCTGCAGCGTGACGACGACAAGCAGGAGTTCGGCGCCGGTCAAGGGGCGTGCCGCAGCGTGACGCAGCTAGCGGTGAAGCCGGGTCCGAGCGCCGTCAACAGCGATCGAGCCGGCAGACCCGCGGTGCGCGCACGTTCGAGGACAAACAACACTGTCGGTGCCGACATGTTGCCGCAATCGGCGATGACCTGCCGCTCATGGTCGAGCCTGCCCTGGTGAAGGCTCAGTGCCGTCTCCAGGGCGGTGATGACCCTGGCGCCACCGGGATGACAGATGAATCGCCCGATCTCCGTTGCCGAGAGCTGCATGTTGGAGAGAATTTGCATCACGGCAGGGCCAAGATGCGCGGTGATGAAATTCGGGATGGTGCGCTGGAAGATGACGCCGAATCCTTCGGGATCGACATTCCAGCCCATGATGCCGAGCGTATCCGGCCACAGATATTCGCCGGAACTCTCGATTTGAGTGGCGCCGCCATCGCCCGCGCGCAGGACGATGGCCGCGGCACCGTCGCCGAACAGGCTGGTGGCGACGATGTTGGCCTTGGTGAGTTCGTCGAGGCGAAGCGCCAGCGAGCAGAGCTCGACGGCGACCAGCAGCACGTTGGTTCCCGGTCGCGCCTGCGCGAGGCGCGCCGCGATCGACAGTCCCGATACCCCCCCGGCGCAGCCGAGCCCGAACACCGGCACGCGCGTGACGTCGAAGCGGAATCCCATCCGGCCGGCGACCCGGGCTTCGAGACTTGGCGTGGCAATGCCGGTGGAGGAGACGGTCACCACCGTGTCGATATCGGCCGCTGTCAGATCTGCACTCGCCAGCGCTTTCCCAGCGGCATCGACGAACAGCGCCTCGGCGCCCTCCAGAAAGGCCTTGGTCCGTTCCGGCCAGCCTCGCGGCGCGAGATACCAGTCGAACGGTTTCACGGCATGGCGCTTGACGATCCCGGTATTGCTGAAAATGCTGGAAAGCGTTTCGAATTCGGGAAGCCGCGGTCCGAACACCTCCCACGCCGCGGCGAGAACATCCTTCTGCAGAAATACGTGAGGAGGGACGGATGTTGCCAGCGAGACCAAAGCCGCCTGTGACGCCGGAGCAGCTTTAGCCATTGAGTTTCCCCCGGTTTCCGCCTTCGGAATAGGAACATTCGCGGGATGCGAATATTTCAAATGCCGCGAAGAATCGCTGGGCGGAGCGGGTCACTAAAAGTTGAAATCGGGGCGGCTTCATGGTGGCTCGCGGGTTGCGGCATTCAAAAGCTGCGGGCGGTCTTGGCTGCCATGTTTCAGCGTTGGCTCTAGCCGAACGGCGGTCTGCTATGCTTTGATGTTGGAAAGCCTGGGCCTGAAGAACCGCGCCCGCAAAACGGCGGCCAGCGGCGCGAGGCGCCCAGCCACTATCACCGCCGTAGCGTTTCCCGTCCTTGTCATCTCACGTGAGGAGTAACTCCATGACCCATGCGATCCGCTTTCATAAGACCGGTGGCCCCGAAGTTCTGGTCTGGGAGGAGGTCAAGCTCGGCAAGCCGGGTCCGGGCGAGGCACGGATTCGCCATACCGCCGTCGGACTGAACTTTGTCGACATCTACAACCGCTCCGGCCTGTACCCCGTGCAGTTGCCGAGCGGCCTGGGCGGCGAGGCGGCCGGCGTTGTCGAGGAAGTTGGATCCGGCGTCACCGACTTGAAGCCGGGCGACCGCATCGCCTATGGCGCCGCCCCGATGGGCGCCTATGCCGAAGCGCGTCTGATCCCGGCCGACCGCCTGATCAGGCTGCCCGACAGCATCGATGACAGGACCGCCGCCGCGATGATGCTGAAGGGCCTGACGGTGCAATATCTGATCCGCCAGACCTATCGGGTGAAGGCCGGCGAAACCATCCTGCTCCATGCCGCCGCCGGCGGCGTCGGACTGATCCTCGGCCAATGGGCGAAGCATCTTGGCGCAACCGTGATCGGCACGGTGGGCAGCGATGAAAAGGCAAAGCTTGCGCAAGCCCATGGCTGCGCCCACACCATCGTCTACACCCGCGAGGATTTCGTGAAGCGCGTCGACGAGATCACCGGGGGCAAGAAAGTGCCGGTGGTCTACGATTCCGTCGGCAAGGATACGTTTCTGAAATCGCTCGATTGCCTGGCACCGCTCGGCTTCGTTGCGCTGTTCGGCCAGTCCTCCGGCAATGTCGAGCCGCTGAACCTCGGTCTGCTGGCCCAGAAGGGGTCGCTCTACGTCACCCGCCCGACGCTCAACACCTACGGTGCCAAGCGCGAGAACCTGGTGGCGATGGCAAAAGAACTGTTCGATGTGGTGCAATCCGGTGCGGTGAAGATCGAGGTTCGCCAGACCTATCCGCTCAAGGATGCAGCCAAGGCGCATGCCGATCTC
>JBDTKD010000052.1:0-11380 GCA_039935515.1 Bradyrhizobium sp. | reverse complement strand
TCCATACCTCCGCTTGCTGTGACATGGATTGCTTCGCGGAGCCTGTCATCGGGCGCGCATTCGCGCGACCCGTTGGCTCGCAATGACGGCGTCTGGCTGTTTGACAATTGAACAAAGGCACCTGTAGCCCGGATGGAGCGAAAGCGGAATCCGGGGCCGGTCCTTCGCATCGCGATGCCCGGATGGCGCTGCGAGCCATCCGGGCTACCGCAAATCAACCGGCCTGGCTGGCCGGCAGCGCCACCGGCGCGGACTGCGGCTCGGATCGTCGCGCAGCCAGGCGTTCGACCTGGATCGCCGCGAGCGTCAGCACCGCGATCGCCGTGGCCTGGTGCGTCAAGGCGAGATCAATGGGGACGTGATGGAGCAGCGTCAGAATACCAAGCGTTGCCTGCAGCGTGATCGCCGCGGCGAGCCACAGCGCACCCCGGATCGCCGCGGCACCGGCCCGCGAGCGCAGGGCGTCGAGCGCGTGCAGGATGGCCAGTGCGAACAGCAGATAGGTGGTGATGCGATGCTCGAACTGCACCGTCAGCGTATTGTCGAACAGATTGCGCCACCACGGCGCTTCGAAGAACAGCCGTGCGGCGGCGGGGACCAGCCCGCCATCGATGTCGGGCCAGGTGTTGTAGACAAAGCCGGCGCGCAGGCCCGCTACCAGCGCGCCCAGATAAAGCTGCACGAAGGTCAGTCCGAGCAGGACCATGGCGGTGATCTTCAGCCGCGGCGTGGCCGCCGGCGGCGGCTTCCGCGCAAGCCGTCGCAACGTCCAGACGATGCTGGCATAGATCAACAGCGCCAGCACGAGATGGGTGGCGAGACGGTATTGCGAAACTTCCACCCGCTCGGTCAGTCCCGACGCCACCATCCACCAGCCGACCGCCCCCTGCAGCGCGCCGAGACCGAAGATCAGCCACAGCCGCCGCCTGAGGTCGGCGCCGAGCGCCCCGCGCCAGAGAAACCAGAGAAACGGCAGCAGATAGGCAACGCCGATCACGCGCCCGAGCAGGCGATGGCTCCACTCCCACCAGAAGATCGTCTTGAACTGGGCGAGATCCATGCCGGCGTTGAGCTCGCGATATTGCGGAATGGTCTTGTAGCCATCGAACGCCTGCTGCCACTGCGCCGCGCTGAGCGGCGGCAGCGTGCCGGTCACCGGCTTCCACTGGACGATCGAAAGCCCGGATTCGGTGAGACGCGTTGCGCCACCGACCAATACCATGAGCGCGATCAGCGCGGCGATCGACAGCAGCCAGCCGCGAACGGCGCGATGGTCGGCGTGATGGAGGGGAATACCGGTCATGGGAGGCGATGCTTGAATGGATTAGCAGGCCCCTTATAGTCCGCCCCTTCCCGCGCGCGCAAGACGCGTGCCTGCAGCCGGCTGCGCATTTCCGTCATGACGATACGCACACGCAAACTATTCGGAACCATCGCGCTCTTGGTGCTGGTCGTGGTGTGGTCGCTGTTGGGCATGACGGTGGCGCAGACGCCCTGGCTTGCGGGTTCCGGCCTGCTGCAGGCGATCTTCTACGTCGTCGCCGGCATTGGCTGGGTGCTGCCGGCGATGCCGATCGTAAGCTGGATGGCCCGGCCCGACCGTTAGGCCGCAGCCGCGGGCGGGGGTTTTGCCGGGCGAAACATCGCGCCTGAAAGCATCACGCGCATGGCGCGCAGCGAGCGCAGCCGGCCGTCCCAGGCGATGCGCGGAAGTTCATGGAGGCCGGTCTGCCCCGCGGTTGCAACGACGCCCGAAATCGCCGACGCCGCGCTGGCAAAACCCGCTTGCGCGGCCAGCGCTACGTCCTGCCGGCGGAACGCGGCGCGATCGCCGAACGGATAGGCGAAATGGCTGACCTCGCGGCGCAGCGCCGACTGCGCCACCGCCCTGCCCATGGTCATCTCGCGCAAGGCATCATCGTCCTTCAGCCCAGCCAGCAGCGGATAATTCACGGTCGCGGTTCCGATCGTCACAAGCGGGTCAGCGGCGAGCTTTGCCAGATCGTCCCAGTTCATCACGGCTTCGCGCGACAGCGCCGCGAGGTCGACCGAATAGCGCCGGCAGAGATCGTTGATCGCGGTGGAAAGACCGGATGGCGACAGCGAACGCATCCAGCCCTGGAGGAAATCGTAGAGCTGATATTTCTCCGAACTGCCGACAATGGTGAAATGGAGTTCCTTCCGGTCGATTGCCAGGCTGAGGTGGCGCTCATTGGCAATCACAGCTTCAAGCGCGAGCCACCAGATCTCGCCGACACCGTCGGGAAATGCCGTCGGAACATAGACGGTGAAGGGAACGCGGTGCCGCGACAGGACCGGATAGGCCCAATCGATCAGGTCCTTGTAGCCGCCGTCGAATGTCAGGCAGACAAACCGCCGCGGCGCCGCCAGCGTCACCGCCCTCCGGCACGCCTCCTCGATCGAAACGAGATCGAAGTTCCAGCGCCGCAAAGCGCTGATGGTGCGATCGAGGAATTCGGGGGTGACCTCACAGGATTTGAGCGGCTGGAACCGCGCGGCTCGGCGCGGGCGGACCCGCTCGAACCGCAGCACGACGCCGGCGACACCGGCCCGCGGCTGCATGAGATGGGCATAGCCGCTGAAGTAAGCGAGTTCCAGTCCGAGGCGCTGCAAAAACCGGCTATCCGATGGCAATTTCACGCCCCTCGACGCGGCTTTCGGGCTCAGCCGCGGTGCATTGTCATTACCCTTTGTTGACACTTCTTTGCAAAGGTCGGCCAACGCGGAAAAATGTAAATATTTCCTTGGTGACAGGCTTTGCGATGACCATGGCTGCCGCGATCGAAAGCCGGACCGCGGATGCGGCAGCGCAGTCGAAACCGGGCCGCATCGCCGGCGTCGAAATTCTCCACGATCTCGGCGAGGCGGAAGCTGTCTGGCGCGGCCTCGAGGCCCAGCGATATGGCTCGACGCCGTATCAGCACTTCGATTTCCTCAGCCGCTGGCAACGCGAGGTCGGCGAGCGTGAGAACCTGCAGCCCTACATCGTCATCGGCCATGACGCCGAACGCCGCCCGCTGCTGCTGCTGCCGCTTGCGCTCGGACGCAACCACGGCGTTCGCGTGGCGTGCTTCATGGGCGGACGGCACACCACCTTCAACATGGCGCTATGGGACCGCGACTTTGCTGCGACGGCCACCGCCGCCGATCTCGCGGCGCTGCTGGCGGCAATACGCCGGCACTCGGCCGTCGACGTGCTCGCGCTGACGCAACAACCCCGGCGGTGGCGCGATCAGCCCAATCCGATGGCGATGCTGCCGAACCAGCCCTCGATCAACGATTGCCCGGTGCTGATCATGGCGCCGGGCGAGCCGGCCGCCGCGCGGATCAGCCATTCGTTCCGCCGCCGGCTGAGGGCAAAGGAACGCAAGCTGCAGGCGCTTGCCGGCTATCGCCATCGCGTCGCGACCACCGAGGCTGACATCGACCGGCTGCTCGACTGGTTCTTCCGCGTCAAGCCGCTGCGGATGGCGAGCCAGAAGCTGCCCGACGTGTTCAAGGAACCCGGCGTTGCGGATTTTATCCGCAGCACCTGCCTCGCGCCAGGTGCCGGCGGCAGCCGCGTCATCGACGTGCACGCGCTTGAATGCGACGACGAAGTGATTGCGATGTTCGCAGGCGTCGCCGACGGTCATCGCTTTTCCATGATGTTCAACACCTACACGATCTCGGAACATGCGCGCCATAGTCCCGGGCTGATCCTGATGCGGCATATCATCGACCATTATGCCGAGCGCGGCTTTCGTGTGCTTGATCTCGGAATTGGGTCCGATGACTACAAACGGCAGTTCTGCAAGAGCGACGAGCCGATTTTCGATTGCTTCATCCCGCTCAGCGCCCGCGGCAGGCTGGCCGCGGCGGCGATGTCCGGCTTCAACCGCGCCAAGCAGGCGGTGAAGCATAACCCGGCGCTGCTGCACATGGCACAAAGGCTGCGCGGCGCGCTTCGCTGAACCAATCCCGGCCGCGATTGGCGCGCGGCGTTCAGGCCGCCACCACCCGCGGACCGGGCTCGATGCTGTCCAGGGCTTGCGGTGGCCCGCTCAGCATCTTGACATCGGCGAAACCCGCCGCCCTCAGCTGATCGGACATCACGGTGCGCGCGTCCGCGGTCATCGCGACATCCGGAACCACCACCGCGCGGGCTTGCGCGGTCAGCAACTCCGCCGGCAGGTCGGAGGCGGTACCCGCATCCAGCAACACATGATCATAGACCCGAAGCAAGGCATCGATCGCCAGCGCGAGCCGCGGCGATCGCAGCAGCATGCGGTCGAAGCCGGGGCGTCCGGCATTGACGAGGTGAGCCCGTGACAGGAGATCCCTGGTGATGATCTGGGAAAAGGAAGCTTCGCCCAGCATCAATTCTGCAAGGCCCGGCGCGACGGGATCGACCGACGCCGCCGAAATCGCCGGCGATGCGGCCGCCAGATCGACCACCACGACCTTCGCCTCGCGCGCGATCAGGCGGGCAAGGGATAATGCCGCCAAAGCGATGCTGGCGCCGGCGGCGGTGCCGAGAATGGTGATCTTGCGCGCCGCTTCGCCGGCGTCTCGCAGATCGTCGGCAAGCTGTTCGATTTCGGCCAACCCGGTCGGCTGGTCCGGAGGTTCTGCACTGAAATCCGGAACGGGTTCGAGATCGGCGACCGGCACTGCCACGGCGGGAGCGGCAACCACCGCCGTGCGGGTCGGCACCACCGATGTGGAAGCGAACACCGCCGCCGCGCGGGGCGCGGTCATGCGCAGCAATTCGCCGGTGACGATCGCGCCGGCACTCAGCATCAAGCTCGCCAGTGTCGCGATCAGCACGATCGAGAGCTTCTTCGGGTAGGCCGGCGTATTGGACACGATGGCGCGGGAAATGATCCGGCCATCGGCCGGCGCGGCGTCGATATTCTCCCGCGTGGTCGCTTCGCGATATTTCGCAAGATAGGATTCCAGAAGATCGCGCTGCGCCTTGGCCTCGCGCTCGAGCGCCCGCAGCTGGACGTCCTGGCCATTGCTCGAGGTCGCCTGCTTCTTCATCTGTTCGAGGCTCGCGCTCAGGCCCTCTACCCTGCCGCCGGCGATGCGGGCATCGTTCTCCAGCGAGCGGGAGACCTTGGCCGCTTCGTCGCGAATCTGGCGATCGAGGTCGGCAAGCTGCGCCTTCAGCTCCTTGATGCGCGGATGGCCGTCGAGCAGCGTCGATGACTGTTCGGCGAGCTGGGCGCGCAGCGTGACGCGCTGTTCGGACAGCCGCCGCATCAGCTCGGAATTGAGAACCTCGGACGCCTCGATCGGCCGGCCGCTCTGAAGCATTTCGCGGATCAGCCGCGCCTTCGCCTCCGCATCGGACTTCAGCGCGCGCGCGTTGTTCAATTGCGTGTTCAGCTCGCCCATCTGCTGGTTGGAGAGCGAGGTATTGTTGGTGCCGATGAACAGGCTCGATTTCGACCGGAAATCCTCGACCCGCGATTCCGCGTCCGCGACCTTCTTGCGCAGGCTGTCGATTTCGCCGGACAACCATTGTCCCGCGGCCTTGGCCTGTTCCTGCCGGGCATTTTGCTGGAATTCCAGATAGCCGTCGGCGATCGAATTGGCGACGCGGGCCGCCAGTTCGGGATCGCGGGACTGGAACTCGATGACGATGACGCGCGATTTGTCGACCGCGTAGGCAGTGAGCCGGTCGAAATAGGCATCCAAAACCCGTTCTTCCGGCGTCATCGAGAACGGATCGCCGCCGATTCCGAACAGCGCCAGCAGCGAGCGGACCGGCGAGATCCCGCGCAGGACCGGGTCGAATTCCGGCAGTTCGGCGAGCTTGTTCTTCTTGATGACCTGGCGTGCCAGATCGCGCGACAGCAGCAGCTGGACCTGACTGGTGACGGCCTCGGGATCGAGCGCGTTGCGCTCGTCGTTGCGTTCGCCGTTCGGCCGCAGGAAGACATTCTCGCGTCCGTCGACCAGAATTCGCGCCTCGGACTTGTATCGTGGCGTGACCAGATTGACGGCGGCGATCGACAGCACGGCGGCCAGCATCGTCGGCACGATGATCCAACGCTTCCGCCGCGCCAGCGCCTGACCCAGCACGCGCAATTCGAGATCGCCGGTGATCGCCGGCGCAACGGCTTGATCCGTCGCCTGCGCTGGCCCTGAGACGACCGTTTCGGCTGCCGGCTTTTGCGATGCCATCCAGTCCTCAACGGCACGCCAGAACGCTAAACGCATCGCACACTCCCGCAGGCGCCCCGCCTGCCCTGACACGGCCGATTACACTCCATTAAGGTTGCTGCCCGGTTAATCCCCGTCGGACCGAACCGGGAGATAAGGCGGCGCCCACTGCTCATGCTTTGTTAACCGTAAGTGCCCTTAATCGGAATCAAGCTTCCTGCAGGGTTGTTCATGCAGCAGAATTCAGGTCCGCCGCTTCGTGTCCTGCACGCGGTACGCGCTCCGGTCGGTGGAATCTTCCGTCACATCATCGACCTCGCCAACGGCCAGGTCGACCGCGGCCACCACGTCGGCATCATCGCCGACAGCCTGACCGGTGGCGAGCGCGCCGCGGCGGCGCTGGCGGAGATCGCACCCCGACTCAAGCTTGGGGTCCATCGTCTCGCCATTCGGCGCCAGCCCTCTCCCACCGACCTGATGGCATGGGCGCGGTTCAGGCGGCTGATCGGCCGGCTGAAGCCGCAAGTCCTGCACGGCCACGGCGCCAAGGCCGGTGCCTTCATTCGCCTGAAGTCCGGTTCCAGGACGACCATCCGCGTCTACACGCCGCACGGCGGCTCGCTGCACTATCCGCCCAACACCTTCAAGGGCGCGCTTTATGGCCGCCTCGAACGCGCGCTGATGAACCGCACCGACCTGTTCCTGTTCGAGAGTGCGTTCGCGCGCGATACCTATCAGCGCATGATCGGCACGCCGGCCGGTCTCGTCCGTTGCGTCTTCAATGGCGTGACCGCGGCGGAGTTCGACCCGATCGTCAAGGCCGACGACGCCACCGACCTCGTCTATGTCGGGGAATTCAGGCACATCAAGGGAGCCGACCTGCTGGTGGACGCGGTGGCGCGGCTTCGCGCCGACGGCAAGCCGGTCACGCTGACGCTTGCCGGCGACGGTGAGGAAAGCGCGAACCTCAGGGCCCAGATCCAGCGGCTTGGCCTCGCCGAGGCGGTCCGCTTCATCGGCCACGTCAAGGCAAGATACGGATTTTCCAGGGGCTCGATGCTGGTTGTTCCGTCTCGCGGGGATTCGATGCCCTATGTCGTGATCGAGGCGGCGGCGGCGGGAATTCCGATGGTGGCGGCCAATGTCGGTGGCATTCCGGAAATCTTCGGGTCCCATACCGACGCACTGCTCGCGCCGAACATCGTCGGCGCCATGGCGGATGCGATCGGGAGCGCGCTCGATGACCCCGCCGCCGCGCAGCTGCGGGCAAAATCCCTTCGCGACAGGATCTTTCTGCACTTTTCCCAGCAGTCGATGGTCGAGGGCGTGTTGGCCGGCTACCGCGACGCCTTTGCCGCCCGTTAATGATGGCAACGATAGCGGGTGCGACATCGCCCTTCTGCTGAGCGTCGCGACTACGCAGGACGCATCATCCGTTAGCGTGCTCGGCTCTTCGCATCGGAACAGATCTTTGCAAAAGGCCGAGCGATCGTCCCACAAGCCCCCGGTGGAAAGGTGGCCGGAAGCAGGCTAAGCTCTGCCATGGCTGATGTGATCCGGAACGAGCGCGTCAAACTGACGGCGACCTGGCTGAACAACACTGCGGTGGCCGTGATGAGCCTTGGGGTCCTGACGCCCATTTTTCTATCAATCTTTCGTACTAACGACGCAGCTACGGCTGATGGGATGACGACGGGCAAGGGGATATTGATTTGCATTGCCCTTTCCGTATTCTTACATTTGTTGGGGAGACGCACGCTTCGAAAGATGGATCCCACCTCATGAGAGGGTCCCGACTATGACAATCACGAATGACACGTTAGTCTGGCTAGGCCCGGTCGTCGGGGCGATAGTGATGACTGTTACATCGATCGTCACTGGCTATTTTGACACGCGTCGGCCCTCGCAGGTCAGCCCAACGACGCCCGAAGGCGACGTCGAATTGGCAATCTCCGCCGACGACACCGAACGTATTGTTCGTCGAGCCGCCCGCGCGCCGAACTCACCTAGGCCGACGCCAGCGGGGCCGACGCCAAAAACGCGTCCTACGGTGAGATGAACGCTGTCGCGACGCCTTTGCCGCCCGTTAGCCGTTCTTGCCACCGATAACTGTTTCTTCCGATTTGTCCTCTAAGCCGTGATGCGGGGGGAATTCCGCCGCGGCGCACGCACGACTGGATGGCTGTGCTGGAACGGACCTGGAACAGTGGAACCAATCAACGCACGCTCCACGGTGGATACCACCGCCGTCGCAACGGAAGGCCGGCCTCCGATCGAACGGCGTCGGCGGCTGTCACAGGCAGCGCTCGCCGTCACCAACCAGAAAGTGCGCCGGGCCTATTCCCCGATCGTGATCGCGGGCGCGGTTCGCGTGATCGATTTCGCCGTGTTGAGCCTTGTCGGCGTTGCCATCTATTTCGGCTACGTGGTTCGCCATGACGGTTTTCACTGGCCCTATGTTGCGGCCATATTCGCCATGGCCGCTACCGCAGTGATCTGTTTCCAGGCAGCCGACATCTACGAGGTTCAGGTGTTTCGCGGCCAGCTGCGGCAGCTGACACGGCTGATCTCGTCGTGGGCATTCGTATTCCTGCTGTTTATCGGCATTTCGTTCTTCGCGAAGCTCGGCGGCCAGGTATCGCGGCTGTGGCTTTCGGCATTTTTTTTCGGCGGCCTCGCAACGCTGATTGCCGAGCGGCTGTTGCTGCGCGCGATGGTCCGCGGTTGGGCGCGCCAAGGCCGGCTCGGTCGCCGCACCATCATCGTCGGCTCCGATCAAAGCGGCGAAAAGCTGGTCGAAGCGCTCACGATCCAGGCCGATTCCGACATCGATATCCTCGGCGTGTTCGATGACCGCAACGACAGCCGGGCGTTCGACACCTGTGCGGGCGCCCCGAAACTCGGCAAGGTCGACGACATCGTCGAGTTCGCCCGCCGCACCCGCGTCGATCTCGTGCTGTTCGCGTTGCCGATTTCGGCAGAGACCCGGATTCTCGAAATGCTGAAGAAGCTTTGGGTATTGCCGGTCGATATCCGGCTGTCCGCGCATACCAACAAGCTGCGCTTTCGTCCCCGCGCCTATTCCTATCTCGGCAAGGTTCCGACCCTCGACGTGTTCGAGACGCCGATCACGGACTGGGATCTGGTGATGAAATGGCTGTTCGACCACATCGTCGGTGCCATCGTCCTGCTGCTGGCCGCGCCGCTGATGGCGCTGGTGGCACTGGCGGTCAAGCTCGACAGTCCGGGACCGGTGCTGTTCCGCCAGAAGCGGTTCGGCTTCAACAACGAACGCATCGACGTCTTCAAGTTTCGCTCGCTCTATCACGATCAGGCCGATCCGGCGGCCTCCAGGGTCGTGACCAGAAACGACAGCCGCGTCACCCGCGTCGGGCGCTTCATCCGCAAGACCAGCCTCGACGAGCTGCCGCAACTCCTCAATGTCGTATTCAAGAGCAACCTGTCGCTGGTCGGTCCGCGCCCCCACGCCGTGCAAGGCAGATTGCAGAGCCAGTTGTTCGATGAGGCCGTTGACGGCTATTTCGCGCGCCATCGTGTCAAGCCCGGCATCACCGGCTGGGCGCAGGTCAACGGCTGGCGCGGCGAAGTCGACAGCGAAGAGAAAATCCAGAAGCGCGTCGAGTTCGATCTCTACTATATCGAGAACTGGTCGGTGCTGTTCGATCTCTACATTCTGTTCAAGACGCCGCTGGCGTTGATGACCAGGAACGAGAACGCTTATTAGCGGGTACGAGTAGCGTTGAGTTGGCGAGTATGTGATGGCGTATGCGGCGACAGCCGAGAGCTCCTTTCCTTCGGTGACGGCTGCGCCGGGCGTGCTCATGCTGCAGCGCGCGCTGGTGTGGCTGGCCGGCGCGTCCGGCGCGATCGTCTTCATCGAGCCCAGTCCCTACGAGTTCGTGACGATTGTCGCGACCGTGATCTTCTTTGCGACCGGCCTGCGGCTGCGGCTGGTTTTCATGCCGTTGTTGCTGCTGCTGTTCCTGGTCAATATCGGCTACAGCTTCTGCGCCGTTCCGTTCATGGACGAGCCCGAGATCGTAAACTGGATCGCAACATCCTGGTATATGGCGTTCACCGTGATGTTCTTTGCGATGGTGATTTCCGAAGACACCGCGGCCCGTCTCGACATGCTTCGCCGCGGCCTGGTCGTGGGGGCCCTGATCGCATCGATGGCCGCAATCGCCGGCTATTTCAACCTCGTCCCCGGCGGGCATGATTTGCTGACGCTCTATGAGCGGGCGCGCGGCACCTTCAAGGATCCGAATGTGCTCGGCGCGTTCCTGATCCTGCCGGCGCTGTTCGCCCTGCAAAGCATCGTCTCCGACCGTCCCGGAAAATCGTTCCGCAGCACGATCGCGCTCGGCATCATGGCGCTTGCGATCCTGCTGGCGTTCTCCCGCGCCGCCTGGGGCGGGCTCGTAATCACATCGGTATTCATGCTGGCGCTGATGGTCCTGACCAGCCCCTCGCCCGCGCAACGCTCGCGCATCATCGTCACGGCGGCCGTCGCCGTCATCGTCGTGGCGTTGCTGCTGGCCGTGCTGCTGTCGTTCGATTCGATCGGCGAAATGTTCAAGCAGCGTGCGAGTTTCGAGCAGAGTTATGACGAGGGCCGGTTCGGCCGATTCGGGCGGCATATCCTGGGCGCCCAGATGGCGCTCGGCCTGCCGTTCGGCATCGGCCCGCTGCAGTTTCACAACTACTTTCCCGAGGACACCCACAACTCCTACCTGAACGCTTTCATGTCCGGCGGCTGGATCTCGGGCATCTGCTATCCCGCGCTGGTATTTGTCACGGTCATCACCGGCTTTCGACACGTCTTCGTCCGGGTGCCCTGGCAACGCGCCTATCTCGCCATCTTTGCGGCATTTCTGGCGACGGTGGGTGAAAGCTTCATCATCGACACCGACCATTGGCGGCACTTCTGGATGATGCTGGGCGCGATGTGGGGCATGTTCGCCGCCGCGCAGCCCTACAAGGTGCGGCTTCATCCTTCGAGACGCGCGCAAGCGCGCTCCTCAGGATGAGGTCTTCGACCCTCACGATGAGGTCTTTGACCCTCATGGTGAGGAGCGCGGCAACGCCGCGGTCGCGGTAGGGACGCCCATTACTGAGCGCCCCCCGCACAGATCCGTACGTGCCCGATTCGGGCATACGGCTCCCACCTCGGGTGAGTGACGGC
>JBDTKD010000051.1:0-8818 GCA_039935515.1 Bradyrhizobium sp. | reverse complement strand
CCACCGCGCGGACCGGATGGGGACCGCGCCACCTTTTGGCGCGGCTTGACGGCACCATCGCCGGGATCGTGCCGTGCTATCTGAAATCGCACTCACAAGGTGAATACGTGTTCGACCGCGGCTGGGCCGAGGCCTATGAGCGAGCCGGCGGACACTATTATCCGAAGCTGCAGGCCTCGGTTCCCTTCACGCCGGCGGCCGGACCGCGCCTGCTGATCCGCAATGGCGCCGACCACGAAGGCATCGGTGCCGCCCTCGCCGGCGGACTGGTGGCGCTGTGCGAGGCCGTGCAGGCCTCCTCGGTTCACGTCACCTTTGCCCGCGAGACCGAGCAGAAATTGCTCGCCGAATACGGTTTCCTGCAGCGCAACGACCAGCAGTTTCACTGGCACAATCAGGGTTACGGCGGGTTTGAGGATTTTCTCGCCACCCTCAACTCGCGCCACCGCAAGGCGATCCGGCGCGAACGGCGCGAGGCGCTTGCCGCCGGCATCACCATCGACGCCCTTACCGGCCGCGAGATCACCGAAGACGCCTGGGACGCCTTCTTTGCGTTCTACATCGATACGGGATCGCGAAAATGGGGCCGGCCCTATCTGACCCGCGCCTTCTTCTCGCTGGTCAGCGAAACCATGGCCGAGGACGTGCTGCTGGTGATGGCGCGGCGCAATGGCCGCTGGATTGCCGGCGCCATCAATTTCATCGGCTCCGATACCTTGTTCGGGCGCAACTGGGGTGCGATCGAGCATCATCCGTTCCTGCATTTCGAAGTCTGCTATTATCAGGCGATCGATTTTGCGATCCGGCGCGGACTGCGGGTGGTCGAGGCCGGCGCGCAAGGCGAGCACAAGATCGCGCGCGGATATCTGCCGCAGACCACCTATTCGGCGCATTACATCGCCGACCCCGGCCTGCGGCGGGCGATCGCGGACTATCTCAAGCGCGAGCGCGCCTATGTGGCGGAGGCCGGGCGCGAACTCACCGAGGCCGGGCCGTTTCGCAAAGCCGCCGACGACCCGTCCTGATGGAACCGGATTCTGGGAGACACCATGACCCCCTACGACCCCAACAACATCTTCGCCAAGATCCTGCGCGGTGAATTCCCGTGCTACAAGGTGTACGAGAACGATCATGTCCTCGCCTTCCTCGATATCATGCCGCGGTCTCCCGGGCATACGCTGGTGATCCCGAAGGCGCCGGCCCGCAACATCCTCGACATCACGGCGGAAGATTTCGCTCATGTCGCGCGCGGCACCCACCGCATCGCCCGCGCCGCAATGACGGCGTTCAAGGCCGACGGCATCACCATCCAGCAGTTCAGCGAACCGGCGTCCGGACAGGTGGTGTATCACCTGCACATGCATGTGATGCCCCGCCACGACGGCATCGCGCTGCTGCCGCCGGCGAGCCGGAAGGAGGACGCCAAGGTGCTGGAAGACAATGCCGTCAGGCTGATCGCGGCACTGAACGCCGGGTGAGGTCCGATCGTCGTCGCGGGATGGCGATGGCGGAAATTTCTTACTCCGTCTCGAAGTCACCGGCCTGCGGCGGCGCGAGCGGAGTGAATTCGCAGCGGTCGGGCTTGAGGTCGAGCAGCGGCGTTTCGTCGAGGCAATCCATACCGCGGACCAAGACGGTGCTGCCTTCGACGCTGACCAGCTTGACGATCGAGGTGGCGATCGGATTCGGTCGCACCGGCGAGCGCAGCGAAAATGTACCGCGCGTCGATTTGTTGTTCTTCGGGCTCTGCAGCACCAGATCGCGGCGCGACTGATGCAGCCAGTAGATCACCTCCAAAGTGGAGTAGAAATCGACCCCCTTCAGCGCCGGCACCCAAGGCTCGAAAATCTCGAGCCGGCACACCGGGCCATCGTGGCGCCCCTGCCGCGGCGTCGCCAGGCGCGAGGTCCAGGGGGTGCGGATACGGCCGATGAAGATCAGGCCGGCGTCACGCGCCGAGGGCGCGTCGACGGCGCGTTCGCCTTCGCGGATTTCATTCTCTCGAACCATCAGCGGCCACTCCGTCAAACCCGGATGTCATTACCCGAGCCACCATTTGCCAGCAAGCATCAGCATCGTGCCCGCTTACCGCCGCCCAAGTCGAGCCCGCGTCAAGCGAACCGAGGTTCAGGGCTGTCATGCAAGCCGCCCGGTCAGCTCCGTACATTCAGGTTTCGCAATACGAAACAGGCCCCGCCGGCGCGGCGGATGCGGTTACACAGATCGTTGGCGGCGGGCCGCGTATCGGCACCGATCCGCACCTGATAGAATGCGCGGGTGCCGCGGCTGCGGGCCACCGAGCTCAACAGGCTGGGATCCTGATCGCCGATTACCGCGGCAAGCCGCTTCATCGCCCGCGCATACATCGCCAGCGCCTTGTTGCGGTCGAAGCCCGCGGCGAGCTGCACGCCCCACAGCTTGGCCGCCGCGAGCTTCACATGTTGCTCGAGCTGGGTGACGAAGGGATTGGGTGCGCGCTTGAGCAGCGCCATCAGCTCGCGGCAGCTGCTGGCCTGCGCGCGTTCGGGCATCTTGCCGGTTTTGCCGGCGGTCGCCCACTCCTCGACCGTGCTGCCGGTGATGGCGGCCACGTAATTGCGCGTCTCCTGGGGCATCGCCGCGGTGCCGGCGAGCCATTGCTGGACCCGGTGCGGCCCGGCATTATAGGCTGCCGCCGCCAGCCCGAGATTGCCGAACTGATCGCGCAGCTCGCTCAGGAACTCCGCCGACTTCGGCAGCGCCTGCACCGGATCGAATGGATCGAGCAGACGGCGTTCGCTGGCGGTGCCCGGCATGAATTGCGCAATCCCCTCGGCGCGCCGGCCGCTGCGCGTTACCGGTCCGACCGCGTCGGACTGGAACCTGCTCTCTTGCCAGATCACCCTCGCAAAGAACTCAAGCGGCAGGCCTTGCGCCTTGGCAGCCGATTCGATCATCAGGCACATCGCCTCGCGGGCGTCGTTGTCGCCGGTGTGGTCGCCCTTGTCCTGGCTCTGGGGAATCGCGAGTTCCTCGACACTCGGTCTCACGAACCTGTCCGCGGTCGCCGCATCCTCCGCAGACGCCGGCGCAGCCGGCGAGCCCAGCACCGCGAACACGACCCAAACCGCAACTTTCAGACCAACTTCCGTCCGCATGGTCGCTATGTCTTCAGCGCGAAAACCGTGCCTGCAGAGAGACGATGGTCTGGCTATCCGGCAATGATGGCGGAGGCGTGGAGCGCCAGACCATGAGCGCAGCCGCGAGCATAACTGCTTCCGCCACGGCCAGAAGCGCCGAATACGCCCTATTCCGACCGCGATCGGTTTACGTTAACGCGGCATTTTGCCGGCCGCACTGTTTCGCAGGCAGCAAAGCCGCGTAAGGTCCGGCCGTTTCACCAGGGGATCCTTTGATGCTGGACCGATGCGAGAGCGCGCGCGACAAGTCTATCGATCTCGGCCGCTCCTTCCTCGCCAGCATCGTCCGGTGGCGCGACAATTTTGTCGGCGTCGCGTTCAGTTCGGAAAGGCCACATGGGCTGCCGGTCTCCGACCTCGAGGAGCGGCTGCGCCAGAGCGAACACAAGAAGCGTCAGCTTCAGCGCCGCATCAACGCGTTGCTGAGCCAGGACTGAGCCCGCGGCCCCTCGGGGCTTGAATTCATCCCATTCGTTGCCCCGTCGACGAACCGCGCCGGCGCGTCGGCCTCGCGGCGGCGGTTTGCCGTCCACCTTCGAACCGGTACCGCCCCCAAGCCTGCTGCAGGTCCGACCCTTGTCAGCCGGGAACCCGGTCGCCAGTTCGAAGTTGCAAAGGGTCGGCTAATCCAGCAAGCGGTAACCGTCGATGTCATAATTTGGGGCATATCCACCGCATGTCATCCGCCATAGCCGAGCACGCCGATGGCCTGCCCAAGCCGCAACGTCATTGGGCCATTCTCACCATCGCGCTCGGTCTTGTCATGGCGGTGATCGATGGCGCCATCGCCAATGTCGCGCTGCCGACCATTGCCAGGGACCTGAACGCCAGCCCCGCGTTTTCGATCTGGATCGTCAACGGCTATCAGTTGGCGATCACGATCTCGCTGCTGCCGCTGGCATCGCTGGGCGAAATCATCGGCTATCGCCGGGTCTACCTTGCGGGACTCCTGCTTTTCACGCTGGCATCCCTGTTTTGCGCGCTTTCGCACACGCTGTTGCTGCTGACGGTGGCGCGCATCATGCAGGGATTTGGCGCCGCGGGGATCATGAGCGTCAACGCGGCGTTGGTCCGCTTCACTTATCCGCACGCCCTGCTGGGGCGCGGCATCGGCCTCAATGCGCTGGTGGTCGCGGTCTCCGCCGCGGTCGGCCCCACGGTGGCCTCGGCGATCCTGTCGATCGGAACATGGCCGTATCTTTTCGCCATCAACATTCCGCTCGGTGTCGCGACACTCGCGTTGGGCTGGCGCAGCCTGCCCCATATCCCGCGCGCCGTTCACAGTTTCGACTGGTGGAGCGGCGTGCTCAGCGCCGTCACTTTCGGCCTCGGCATCGCCGCCATCGACAGCGTCGGCCATGGCGAAGCCCTGCTGCTGTGCCTGCTGGAGTTCGCGGTCGCGGCCGTCGCCGGGGTCCTGCTGGTGTTAAGGCAGGCGCATCAGCCCTCGCCATTGCTGCCGGTCGACCTGTTGCGCATTCCCATTTTCGCGCTGTCGATCGGCACCTCGATCGCCTCCTTTTGCGCCCAGATGCTGGCGTTCGTTGCGATGCCGTTTTATCTCGAGAGCCGTTTCGGATATTCGGCGGTCGAGATCGGACTTCTGATCACGCCCTGGCCGATCGCCGTCGCATTCGCAGCCCCCCTCGCCGGCCGGCTGGTGGAACGCTATCCGGCCGGGCTGCTCGGCGGCATCGGCCTCGTGCTGTTTGCAGGCGGCCTCGGCGCACTGGCGCTGATCCCGGAGGCTCCCTCGTCGTTCGACGTGGTCTGGCGCATGGCGCTGGCCGGCCTCGGCTTCGGTCTGTTCCAGACCCCCAACAACCGCACCATGATTGCGGCGGCGCCGCGCGAGCGCAGCGGCGGCGCAAGCGGCATGCTCGGAACGGCCCGGCTGTTGGGCCAGACGACGGGCGCGGCGCTGGTGGCGCTGTTTCTGGCCCGCTATCCCGTGGCGGGCACCCGAATCGCACTGCTGGTTGCGGTGGTCTTTGCGCTGTGCGGCGCGGCGCTCAGCATGCTGCGGCTGTCGCCGGCGGGCACCAGAGGCCTCGAACGGGTCCAGGTCCGTGACGGCCAGCGCCTCAAGGGCGACTAACGGTGGTCGAGTGCCGGTTGCCACCGGCGATCTTGCGACACGCCGGCTCCTCGATTCGCAGCAATCTCAGGCGGTTTACGCCTTGACCAGCGGACTTCGCGAAACCGGGCCCTTCGACCCGCCGCCACCCGGTCCGTTCGGCTTCGGCTTGCGCGGCACCGCGCGCTTGCGCGCGCCGGGCAGCTTCTCCGGCTTCGGTGTCACCGGCCCTTCGACGAATTCGAAGCCGATCTTTTCGCCGATCTTTTCCTGGCCGGCTTCCGCGGTCGCCTCGTCCTTGACCAGCACGACACGGACATGGCCGCCACCCTTGAGCTTGCCGAACAGCACCTCGTCGGCGAGCGGCTTCTTGATGTGCTCCTGGATCACGCGCGCCATCGGCCGCGCCCCCATCTGCTCGTCATAACCGTGCTGAATCAACCATGCCTTGGCCGGTTCCGACAGTTCGATGGTGACGTCACGGTCGCCGAGCTGCGCCTCGAGTTGCAGCACGAATTTCTCGACCACCATGCCGATCACATCGGGGTTGAGATGCGCGAACGAGATGATGGCGTCGAGCCGGTTGCGGAATTCGGGCGCGAACTGCCGGGTGATCGCCTCTTGATCGTCGCCTTCCCGCTTGCTGCGCGTGAAGCCGAATGCGTGACGCGCCAGGTCGGCAGCGCCCGCATTGGTGGTCATGATCAGGATGACGCTGCGGAAATTGACCGGCTTGCCGTTATGGTCGGTCAACCGGCCGTGATCCATGATCTGCAGCAGCACGTTGTAGAGGTCGGGGTGCGCCTTTTCGATTTCGTCGAGCAGCACGACGCAGTGCGGATGCTGGTCAACGCCGTCGGTAAGCAGACCGCCCTGGTCGAAGCCGACATAGCCGGGAGGCGCGCCGATCAGGCGCGATACCGTGTGCCGCTCCATATATTCCGACATGTCGAAGCGGATCAGTTCGACGCCGAGCGATGCGGCGAGCTGCTTTGCCACCTCGGTCTTGCCGACACCGGTCGGACCCGAGAATAAATACGAGCCGATCGGCTTTTCCGGCTCGCGCAGGCCGGCTCGCGCCAGCTTGATCGAAGCCGACAGCGCCTCAATCGCCCTGTCCTGGCCGAACACTACCCGCTTCAGCGTCTGTTCGAGGTGTTTGAGAACCTCGGCATCGTCCTTCGACACGCTCTTTGGCGGAATCCGCGCCATGGTCGCGATGGTCGTCTCGATTTCCTTGATGCCGATGATCTTCTTGCGCTTGCTTTCCGTCACCAGCATTTGCGCCGCACCGGATTCATCGATCACGTCGATCGCCTTGTCCGGCAGCTTGCGGTCATGGATATAGCGCGACGATAGTTGCACCGCGGCCTCGATCGCCTCGTTGGTGTATTTCAGCCGGTGATAGTCCTCGAAATAGGGTTTCAGACCCTTGAGGATCGCGATCGCGTCCTCCACCGTCGGCTCATTGATGTCGATCTTCTGGAACCGGCGCACCAGCGCGCGGTCCTTCTCGAAATGTTGGCGATATTCCTTGTAGGTGGTCGAACCCATGCAGCGAATCGTGCCCGATGCCAGCGCGGGCTTCAGCAGGTTGGACGCGTCCATCGCACCGCCCGAGGTCGCGCCGGCGCCGATCACGGTATGGATCTCGTCGATGAACAGGATCGCATTCGGATGCGCCTCCAGTTCCTTCAGCACCTGCTTCAGCCGCTCCTCGAAATCGCCACGGTAGCGGGTGCCGGCCAGCAACGTGCCCATGTCCAGCGAGAACACGGTCGCCGCCGCCAGCACCTCCGGCACCTCGCTGTCGACGATGCGCTTGGCGAGCCCCTCCGCAATCGCCGTCTTGCCGACGCCGGCTTCGCCGACGAACAGCGGATTGTTCTTCTGCCGGCGGCACAGCACCTGGATCGCGCGGTTGATCTCGACATTGCGCCCGATTACCGGATCGATCTTGCCGTCGCGCGCCTTCTTGTTGAGGTTCACGCAATAGGTATCGAGCGCCTCGCCCTTCTTCTTGGAATCCTCGTTGCCCTTGGTCTCGGTTTCTTCATCAACGCCGCGTACCGGGCGCGCTTCCGACACGCCGGGGCGCTTGGCGATGCCGTGGCTGATATAATTCACCGCATCGTAGCGGGTCATGTCCTGTTCCTGCAGGAAATAGGCGGCGTGGCTCTCGCGCTCCGCGAAGATCGCGATCAGCACATTGGCCCCTGTTACCTCCTCGCGGCCGGATGACTGGACGTGAATCACGGCGCGCTGGATCACGCGCTGAAAACCAGCGGTCGGCTTGGCATCATCGGCGCCATCCGTCACCAGGTTTTCGAACTCGGTTTCGAGATAATTGACAAGACTGGTGCGCAGCTTGTCGAGATCGACACTGCAGGCGCGCATGACAGCCGCTGCATCGGAATCGTCGATCAGCGACAGCAGCAGATGTTCGAGCGTGGCATATTGGTGATGACGCTCGTTGGCAATCGCAAGCGCACGATGCAGTGATTGTTCAAGGCTCTGGGAAAAAGTCGGCATTCGCGTCCTCTATGGCCCCCTGCCATCATGATCGCCGTTGCCCGGTCAGGCAACAACAACCTTTGTCATATCATATATAGTCACATTGGATCACGGGGAAAGACCGGTTCCCACGGCTTGTTGCGCCCGGCTTGCTCCGCGCCGCACATGGAATGCGCCGGCCGTACCACGTGAGCGCGCCAGATCGGCCTGGCTGAACATGCAAAACCCGTTCCGGTTTTGATCGATTCCAGCCCGAGTCTACTTCTTTTCCATCACGCATTGCAGGGGATGCTGGTGCTTGCGCGCAAAATCCATCACCTGGGTCACCTTGGTCTCGGCGATTTCATAGGTGAACACGCCGCACTCGCCGATACCGTGATGATGAACGTGCAGCATGATCTTGGTCGCGGCCTCGATGTCCTTCTGGAAGAATTTCTCCAGCACGTGAACGACAAATTCCATCGGCGTGTAATCGTCGTTCAGGATCAGGACCCGATACAGATTCGGACGCTTGGTCTTTGGCTTGACCTTGGCAATCACGGAGGTAGCCGGGCCGCCGGGCCCACCGGTCCGATTCTCGTCGCTGCTCATTCGCACGACAGATGCGGCGACGGCCGGGGGCACCGGCCAATCAAATCTGGAAGTTAATTGCGGCATGGCACAGGCGTTCGACATCCCCACGGGAAACTGGACAACGACCGGGGGATGTCCCCTGTCGGAGCCATCTCAAGGAGTTCCCAGACGTTTTCAGACCGCCGCTCCCGTCCGATCCGACCCTTCCGCTGGATCGATGTCGGGAATATGGGTCCGCCACCGGCTCGCCGCAAGCACGCAAATACTGTCCGAATCCAATCCGCGGCGACCCAAATTCCGGGCTCGACGATCCTGCCAAGGTTAACCAATCCCTTTGGATTTGACAAAGCGGGATCCCCGGCCATTTAGCGCACATTGACAATAGCAGCGGCTTTTTCGGCCGAATCGCCGTTGCGCGGCTATTGACCCAGTTTTATCGGGAGGAATTTACCACCTGTTTATTGGCGGGGGACGA
>JBDTKD010000050.1:0-7467 GCA_039935515.1 Bradyrhizobium sp. | reverse complement strand
CCGGGCTCAGGCGCGATTACCGGCGACCATCTCCTGAAGATGCACCCCGACGTTTCCTTCCACATCAACGGTGGCCCGACCGCGATGCCCGACGCGGACTTCGAACGGATCATCAGGGAAAGCACGATGGCGCTGCAGGTATGCACGGCGGGCAACCTGCGCACGACGCTGCTCTGCGGGCGGTTGGCCATGCAACATCAGGCATTCGATCGCTTGATCATCGCGACCGACACGCCGACCGGCAGCGGAATCATGCCGCTCGGGATCCTGTACACCATCGCTCATCTCGCCAGCCTCACGGACATGGCGGCGGAGTTGTTCATTTGCGCGGCGACCGGCAACAATTCGCGCGTGTATCGGCTCGATAGCGGCTTCCTGCAGCCCGGCCGCGCCGCCGATATTGTGTTGCTCGACGCGCCCGACGGAGGCACGCAGCCGACCGCGCTGAAGGCGATCAAGCACGGCGATATTGCCGCGATCGGCGGCGTCATCAGTGCCGGTGTGCCGCGTTTCATCGGCCGCAGTCGCAATACTCCGGCGACGACGCGCCGCGCGCAGGTGGTGCGATCAAACGTGATGCAGGACTTCGCCGCTACCGCCCACTAAAGCATTTTCCGGCTGGGTCGAATCATGACCGCGCATCAAGGGGGCCTCGTGGCTCGAGACGCGTGGCTTTGCCACGCTCCTCATCATGAGGGTCGAAGTCCTCATCCCGAGGAGCGCGCTTGCGCGCGCCTCGAAGGATAAGGCCGCGGTGCGCGAATCATGCCGGTCCTCAAACCGGGTCGTAATAATGGATCTCGAACAGCAGGCACCCGTTTTTCGACTTGAACGGCCCGTGATACGCGCCGGGCGGCCGCGACGCGTAGGTGTTGGGCGCAAACGGAGTGCCGCCACTGCCGCGCTCGTCGTTGCCGACCGTCAGATCGCCGGAAACCAGATAAACCTCTTCCCAGTATTCGTGCACGAATGGCTTGGTGGTATAGACGCCTGGCGCAAAGCGCAGGAGTCGCGACCGGGTACCGCGCTTCTTCACCTCGTCGAGGGCACCCGACAATATCTTCTGATCAATTCCGGCGGGGTATCCGGCGGGTGTTTCCCAGCCGGCGGCCATATCGACGGCGTGGAATTCCTTGTGTTCCTTGTTTACGGCCATATCGTCTCCCTGGTCTGAAATCCCTGGTCGAACACCCGGTCACCATCCGTGCAGGGCCACCCGTGTCGTCCGGCAGCTTATGTTGATGCATTGCCACGACGCGACCCACATAGCTATGTTACAAAGCATTTTTTTCGTCGAGATTGATGTGCCCATGCTGACTTTCCGCCGCTGCTCGCTGCGTGGCAACGACCAAATCGATGTCGATCCGGCGGCCCTGATCGTGGCCGGCTGGACCGGGCGGGATGAAGCCGCGTTACGTCACCATATTGAGGAATTGGCGGCGATCGGAGTCCCGCGTCCCTCAAGCGTACCGGTGTTTTACAGAAACAGCTCTTCCAATCTCACGCAGGCCGATGCCATCGAAGTGCTCGGCCCCGACACCTCCGGCGAGGTCGAGCCCGTGGTACTTTCACTTGCCGACGGTCTCTGGCTTGGAATGGGGTCGGATCACACCGATCGGAAGGCCGAGACCACGGGGATCGCGCTGTCCAAGCAGCTCTGCGCAAAGCCGCTCGGTCGCACGCTGTGGCCTCTGGTCGAGGTGGCCGATCACTGGGATCAGCTTTTGCTTCGTTCGTTTGCCACGATCGGAGGCAAGCGTCAAAAATATCAGGAAGGGTATCTGTCCGCGATGCGGACGCCAGCCGACCTGATCGGACGATACGGCGCCGAGCTTGCGATCGATACGGTCATGTACTGCGGAACGTTTGCGGCGATCGGCGGAATTCGGCCCGCATCGCGATTTGAAATGGAAATGGAAGATCCGGTACTCGGCCGCACCATGACATCGGCTTACGACATTCGCGTCATGCCCGTCGTGAGTTGACCCGCTAGCGCAACAATTTTCCTGCCGCCGATACGTTCAGGTTCGGAACAAAGCTGACTTTGACCGGTACCTTGTGCGGAGGGAGGGCTTCCCGGCATCTATTCAGGATTTCCTTCGCAATCTCCTTCTCGGGCAAATCCGAAGACGTCCGTTCCAGCACCACATCGGCGACCACCAATGCGCCCATCATCGGATTTCGCCGGCCGTGAACCATCGACATGCGGACGGCCGGGTGACCGTTGATCACGTTCTCAACCTCTTCCGGAAAGATCTTCTGGCCACCGACATTGATCACGCCGCCTCGCCGGCCCATGAAATAATAGCGATCGCCCCGCAATTCGACGATGTCGCCGGTGTCGACGAAGCCTTCCGGGCCGATGATCGCCGGCTGATCGTCGCCAAGATAGCGCGAAGCCGCGCGCTTCGAGCGGATCTGCAGCGAGTTGTCGACAATCCTGAAGCAAACCTCGGCATCGGGGGACTGCCCCTCGACGATGGTCGCCGGAAAGCCTTCCTTGCGATCGATCACATTGAATCCAACCCCGGCCTCCGTCGACGCGAAGGCGTGGGATACCGCAGCGTTCGGGTAGGTAGCCTGCAATGCGTCCAGAATGCTCTGGTCGGCGATCTCGCCGGAAAGGCGCACATAGGTCGGCGATATCATGTTGGCGACGCCGCTCAGAAGCACCCATCGCCAGTGCGACGGCGTTCCGGAAATATGCGTTACACCGTTTTGCTGAAGGCGCGCCAGATAAGCGCTGACCGGCTCACCAGCCTGTGACAGGATCATCGAAGTCCCAGTGACGATGGCGCGGAGGAAAATCTGCAGTCCTCCATATCGTCGAATATCATAGAAGGTTGCCCAAACCACGGTGTCGACGGTTTCGGCCCGCGGCTTGATCGCACCGATCAGACTGGCCAGATCGTGCAACACCAGTTTCGCTATTCCGCCGGTTCCGGACGTCAGCAGCACCCATTCCGTGTGCCTCTCTTCGGCCGGGGGCGGACGCTGCGGCTGCAGTTTGAGTTGGGGACCCACCGACACCACCGGCAATCCGAGCTGTTCGAAATCGGAGCTGTCTTCGCCACATACGATGGTGTCGACTTGTCCAGCAGCGACGATGCCCGCAAATTGTTTGGGATCGACATCAGGGGGACAAAGGATAACCCGGCCGGCATGTCCATCCATCTTGATCATTGCGATCGCGGTCGTCAGCTGATCGGGCGTCGCAAGAAATACCGAGCGGCCATCGAAGCTGCGGGATTGATCGGAAAAACAGCTGCCGGACAGGACATCGCTGAATCGTACGCTGCCGTTCGCGGCAAAGCAGGCGCGGCGATCGAGTTGATTGCTGCGTTCGAGGAGCGCTCGAAGCGTGACGTTGCCGGCTGGCTGCATTGTCTTTCAGCGCAATGGAATTCGAGAGATTACGGGGCGATCGACGCCAGATCCACCGAAGCAAAACCGCACGCCCCGTGCCTTGTCACGCGCATTTGTTTCGATAGCTAATATCATCCTTCGCTCTATTGAGATAGATCGAGCGCAACCGGGTCGCGGGGCAGGGGGCCACCGCGCGCGCGACGATCCCTGCTGGTCGTGCCGTGGCGCGTGTCGCGCTCCCCAATCGGCGATGCCCGGCAGGGTCCGGGAACCCGGAACCGTGCAGACAGGCAAGCCCCTTTTAGCCGGCCGGGCGCATGTTATAACCGGCGGCGCGCATGCTATAATTCGCACCGTGCCGGAAGGAGGCCGGCATGGACGGCGACGGTGGTTTGAGTATTTCGCAGCTTGCCCCGGACCTTCCTCACTATTTACTTCGCGCTCACCTGGGTTTGCTTCAAAATCATCCGCTCGATCGTGTCGACGGTCTCGAAATTCTTCGGTGTGATATCGGCCTGCGGAATGGTCAGATCGAACTCGGCCTCGATTTCGAGCATCAGCTTGACCATGTCCATCGATGTCAGACCCGTGTCAAAAAGCCGCGAGCCCGGCGCGACATCGACAACGATCGAACTCTCCCGAAGAATGGTGGTGACCAGAGCAAGAAGCCGGCCGCGAATTTGACTATCAGAACCTGCGTGCATCCTCTATCCACTCCAACTATTGAACGTTAAGCATTGCAGATCGATGATCGATCAGACTAAAGACAAACGGGGGTGGCTTGGTCGGCCAAGCCGCAACAGGGCCGCGAATTAACCACCAGGATCAAAGGCGAAATCGTCCGTCCCGATTTTACTCGACCCGTTTGAATTAAATCATTAACTTAATATTATTAACCGGCCTGGCGACAGAAATCAATGCCCTGGCGCGTCATGCGCGGTTTGTGTAACAAGGAGCCTTCGAGGTCATGTCGATCATTCACCTGCAGCAGCCCGATGCGCTGACTGAGACGATTTTGCAGCGGACCGCGGAGGTCGCTGCAGTGGCCGCCGCGGATGCCGAGGAAGTCGATCGCGCGGCGAGTTTTCCCAAGGCCGCAATCGATGCGGCCCGTAACCACCAACTGCTTGGGGTGCAGATCCCCCGTGAATTTGGCGGCGAGGGTGGAACCATCTTCGACGTCACCGACATGTGCTATGGGCTTGGGCGAGCCTGCGCATCGACCGCGATGATCGTCGCGATGCATCAGACCAAAGTCGCCTGCCTGGTGCGGCACGGCCGTGGCAGCGGATGGCACGAGGCGCTGATGCGCCGATTGGCGGCGGAGCAGATGCTGCTGGCGTCATCGACCACCGAAGGGCAGGGCGGCGGCAACGTCCGTTCCAGCGCGGCTGCGGTCGAGCGCAATGGAACCGGCATTACGCTGGTCCGCGACGCCACCGTGATCTCCTATGGCGAGCAGGCCGACGGTATCATCAGCATCGCCCGGCGCGCCGCCGACGCTGCAGCATCCGATCAGGTCCTGGTGGCGCTTGTCAAAGACAACTACACGCTCGAACGAACCCTGGAGTGGGAGACACTCGGCATGCGCGGCACCTGCAGCGCGGGCTTCAAGCTCAAGGCCGCCGGTTCGGCCGAGCAGGTCTTTCCGGAAAGCTACGACAAAATTCATGCGCAGACCATGACGCCGGTGGCGCACCTGTCCTGGTCCTCGGTTTGGGCCGGAATTGCCGCTGCCGCCGTCGAGCGCGCGCAGATGTTCATTCGCAAGGCGGCGCGCGGAGCGGGCGGACAACTGCCGCCGGGGGCCGCACATTTCACCGCGGCCAAACTGTCGCTGACCAAGCTGCGCGCCGTCATCACCACTACCATGGATACCTATGCGGCCAATGAGCACGATGTCGAGGCGCTCAGCTCGGTCGCATTCCAGTCTTCGATCAACCTGCTCAAGGTTCAGACTTCCGAACTCGCAGTCGAAGCCGTCATGCACGCGATGCGAACCTGCGGTCTGTCGGGTTACCGCAACGACGGAGAGTTCAGCGTTGGCCGGAATTTGCGAGACGTGTTGTCGTCACCGCTGATGATCAACAACGACCGGATTCTTGCCAATATCGCGACCGCCAGCCTCATGAGCGGCGTGCCCAGCCGACTGCGGGACTAGGTCGAGTTTTTGCAACCGATGAATGCAGGCCTATCAACATGACGACAGCGACTTCTACCCTCACGTCCGACAGTGCGCCACCAGCCGATCCCCTCGATCCCCTCCGCGAAGCCCTGTTCCACAACATGGGGGCTGACGGGGTTTACGCGCGGACCGCCCTCTACGAGGAAGTGATCGAACGGCTGGCGGCGCTGATCACTCACCATCGCGACCCCGGCACGGAGGTGATGCGTTTCCCGCCGGTGATGAGCCGAAGCCAACTCGAGAAATCCGGCTATCTGAACAGCTTTCCGAATCTTCTGGGATGCGTTTGCGGCCTGCATGGGACCGAACGTGACATCCACGCGGCAGTCAGCCGGTTTGACGCCGGCGGTGACTGGACAACGTCGCTTTCCCCGGCTGATCTGGTCCTCTCGCCGGCGGCCTGCTATCCCGTCTATCCGATCGCGGCCCGCCGCGGCCCGCTTCCGGCCGGCGGCCTCCGCTTCGACGTCGCGGCCGAATGTTTCCGCCGCGAGCCGTCGCGTCATCTCGATCGTCTTCAGTCGTTCCGGATGCGCGAATATGTCTGCATCGGCAGCCCCGAGGATGTATCAGGCTTCCGCGAGCGCTGGATGGTGCGCGCGCAGAACATCGCGCGCAGTCTCGGGCTGAGCTTCCGCGTCGATCACGCCAGCGATCCATTCTTCGGCAGGGTTGGCCAGATGAAGGCGGTGAGTCAGGTTGAACTGTCGCTCAAATTCGAACTGCTGGTGGCGCTGCGGTCGGAAGAGAGTCCGACCGCCTGCATGAGCTTCAACTACCATCGCGAGCACTTCGGAACCACATGGGACATCGTGGATTCGGCCGGCGAAGTAGCGCATACCGGCTGCGTCGCCTTCGGCATGGACCGTCTTGCCGTCGCGATGTTCCATACCCACGGAATCGATCTTGCCGCCTGGCCGTCCAGCGTTGCCAGGGAACTCGGGCTGTAACGCCGATCGCCGGTCGGTCTGCTCAGGCCGTACCGCCGGCGTCAACCGTCAGGACGGTTCCGGTGATGTTGCGCGATTTCTCGCCCATCAGGAATTCGACCGCGTTGGCGATGTCGGCGATTTCCGGCATCCTCCGCAATGCGCTTCTGCGTGCGATCGCGCTTCGATGATCGTCCTGCAGCGAGGCCGTCATCTCGGTGTCGACAAATCCGGGCGCGACCGCGTTGACATTGATGCCGAGCTGGCCGACTTCGCGCGCCAGCGACTTGGTGAAGCCAATCAGCGCCGCCTTGGTGGCGCTGTAGACGGAAAGTCCGCTGTATCCCGTGAAACCGACGATTGAGGAAACATTGACAATTCGTCCGTGCCCATGCGTCATCATCGAGCGAACCATGTACTTGGTAAGGATGATCGGCGAGACCGTGTTGAGTTGCACCATGCTGCCGACCTTGTCGTTGCCCATGGTTGCGAGAATTCCGCTGGTGCCGATTGCCGCGTTGTTGACGAGGCCATAAATTCCACCAAAGTCGCGGCGCAAACGCTTCGCCAGATCCGGAATGCGATCGACCTCGCTGAGATCAAACGGGACGAAGTGCAGCGCAGGTGAATTCTGATTGGCTCGCTCCGCGGCTGCGGCGAAATCCTTTGTGGTGTTGCGGGCGATGGCGATGACTTCGTAACCCGCGCTCACCAGCCCAAGCGCGATGCCAAGCCCAAGACCGCGGCTGCCGCCGGTGACGACGACCTTATTCATGGTGGCGCGCCTGGGCTTTGGCCTGGCTCGAATCGGTCACGCCGGAGTTCAATCTACTGCTGCGCGGCATGTTCATAGAGCTTGATGAAATCCCCTAGCGTGACCGGGAATTCGACCTGTTCGGAGCTGAACGGATCAAGCCCCAAATCGTCTTCAAGCTGCGCGACCAGAATGGCGAAGCACAGGGAGTCGAACCCGGAATCCAGCAAGGT
>JBDTKD010000049.1:0-3155 GCA_039935515.1 Bradyrhizobium sp. | reverse complement strand
CAGGATTGCCGTGTCAGCCCCGGTTTTCTCCCGGCGCCTGGGCGTGGATCGCCAGGGCGTGCACGGAGCCGGCGAGTTCCGCCGCCAATGCCGCGTTAATCATGCGGTGGCGTTCGATCCGGCTCTTCCCATTGAAGGCGGGCGACACAATATACACCCTGAAATGCGTCTCGCCGCCTGGCCTGTGGCCGGCATGGCCCTCATGCAGATGTGACTCGTCCGCGACGTCGAGGCTTTCCGGTTCGAAAGCTTCGTTCAACCTGTTGGTGATAATGTCCCTGGTGCGCATGACGGCGGCAATACGTCCATGATCGGCCTTCGTCAAGGGCGCATCGGGAATGAGATATTTGCGATGTCAAGACTTGAAGCCTTTCGCATTGCGTTGTCATAGTCAGTCATGCCGATTGATTCATCAAAGTTCTTCGACAGCATCCGCATCAAGCCCAACAAGCTGAGCGCAAAGCAGCAGGCGCAGGCGCGGGAAGAATCGGTCATTTGCGAATGGCCGGACTGCAAGAACAAGGGCCCACACCGCGCGCCGAAGGGCCGGGCCAATGACAAGGAATACTGGCACTTCTGCCTCAATCACGTTCGCGAATATAACCAGTCCTACAATTTCTTTTCCGGCATGAATGCCGACGCGGTCGCCCGCTACCAGAAGGACGCGCTGACCGGCCATCGCCCGACCTGGAAAATGGGCGCCAACACCAGCGCCAAGAAGGGCAAGGGCAGCGCCGAGGCCGACCTCGAGGGCGCCTCCGATCCGTTCAGCATGTTCAGCGAACTCAACGGCCGCGGCCGCTGGCGGCCCGGCCCTGGTGCGGGCGCCGAGGCCAAGGTCGAAACCCGCAAGGTTTTCAACGCCGAGCGCAAGGCGCTTCAGGTGATGGGACTCGGCTCCGACGCGACGCTCGAGGACGTCAAGACCAAATACAAGGCGCTGGTGAAACAGCACCACCCCGACGCCAATGGCGGCGACCGCTCCACCGAGGATCGCCTGATCGAGATCATCAAGGCGTACAATTATCTAAAGACCGTGGTTCGCGGCGCGAGCTAGCGCTGCATTCGAATTGCGCAGGTTCCGATCAGCGCGACTGTTTCGCCGCCGGCTCGATCGCGCCGCCGCCATTCCGGCGGCGGATGGTCCAGACCGCCAGCGCGAGAATCAATGCGCCGCCGACCACGAGCGGCATCCAGTAATGCTTGGCGCCCGCGCCGACACCGACGAAGTGGTAGCGTTCTAGCAGGGATATTGCGAGCACGCCCGGCAGTACATGCGCCGGCGCCCACAGCAGGATCGCCGGGATATTGACGGCGTAGAACCGCAGCGGCGCCATGCCGAGCGCGCCGGCCGTGATGGGCACGAAGGCGCGGATCGGCGGCACAAAGCGGGCAAAGAACACCGCCAGCGCACCCCAGCGGCGGAAGAACGCCTCGCTCTGGGCGACCACGCGCGGATAGCTGGACATCGGCCAGGAACTCAGGATCTCGCTCTGGGCGCGATGCCCGACCCAGAATGCCGATCCGTCACCGATCAAGGCACCGGCGATCGCGGCCGGCAGCACCCACTCCAGCCGCAACTCGCCGCTGGGGACCAGCGCGCTCAGCGCCAAAATGATGGTCGAACCCGGAATCACCGACCCCACGATCGGGACGGCCTCAAGCAAGGCGGCAAGAAATAATGTGAGGTAGGCAAGCCACGCGTGAGCCGAAACGAATGCCACCAATGGATCGATGAATGAAGTCACGAGGTTCCTGTATCGGACTGCGGTCCGGCTCGCACGCAGACCTAACATAACTCGCGGCCGGGGTGGAAAGTGCCATCGAGCCCGCTTTCGGCGGGCACCAAATTGTCCTGTCGAAAGTACGGCGTGATTCGCAGGGCAGCCTTCCAAAAACCGCGTCCAATCCCTATCTTGATGAAAAGGCAACGGAACTTTGATCAGGCCGCGGGCTTCTGCCAATCGTTGCTGTCTGCTAGGTTCCGCACAGCACCCATCCGCAGCCATACCGCAAATCTGGTTTCGGGAGCGCCCGAGACCCCGGAGGACCGATGACGACCGCCACCATGACCAAATCGCAAGAGCCCGCCGGTTTGCCGGACATGAAGGTGTCGGCCCGGCAGGTATTCGGCATCGACAGCGACCTCGAGGTGCCGGCCTATTCCGAAGTCGATCCGCATGTGCCGGAAGTCGATTCCGATTACCGCTTCGATCGCGCCACCACGCTGGCCATCCTCGCCGGGTTTTCCAAGAATCGCCGTGTCATGGTCACGGGTTATCACGGCACCGGCAAGTCGACCCATATCGAGCAGGTCGCGGCGCGGTTGAACTGGCCCTGCGTGCGCGTCAATCTCGACAGCCATATCAGCCGTATCGACCTGGTCGGCAAGGATTCCATCGTCATCAGGGACGGCAAGCAGGTCACCGAATTCCGCGATGGCATTCTGCCCTGGGCGCTGCAGCACAATATAGCGCTGGTGTTCGACGAATACGACGCCGGCCGTCCCGACGTGATGTTCGTGATCCAGCGCGTGCTGGAGGTCTCCGGCCGGCTGACGCTGCTCGACCAGAACAAGGTGATCAAGCCGCATCCGGCGTTCCGGCTGTTCTCGACCGCCAACACCGTCGGCCTCGGCGATACGTCCGGCCTCTATCACGGCACCCAGCAGATCAACCAGGGCCAGATGGACCGCTGGTCGATCGTCACCACGCTGAACTATCTCGCCCATGACGAGGAAGTCGAGATCGTGCTCGCCAAGGCGCATCATTATCGCAGCCAGGAAGGCCGCGACATCGTCAACAAGATGGTGCGGTTGGCCGATCTTACCCGCAACGCCTTCGCCAATGGCGATCTGTCGACGGTGATGAGCCCGCGCACGGTGATCACCTGGGCCGAGAACGCCGAGATTTTCGGCGACATCGGCTTTGCGTTCCGCCTCACCTTCCTCAACAAATGCGACGAACTGGAGCGGCCGCTGGTCGCCGAGTTCTACCAGCGCTGCTTCAACATCGAGCTGACGGAATCGTCGGTGAACGTGGCGCTGAGCTGATGCGTCATCCCCGCGAAAGCAGGGACCCTCATACGCCGCGGCGTTTCGATAGAATGATGGTATCCAGGATCAGGGAACAATGACCGCCGGTGGTGATGGATGC
>JBDTKD010000048.1:0-3743 GCA_039935515.1 Bradyrhizobium sp. | reverse complement strand
CTACTCCTTCATCGCAGTGGACTTGCACCACCTACTCCTTGCCGGTCTCCCGGCGCACCGTCTCGAACCACGAGGCCCCCTGGATGCGCGGTCATGATCCGACCCAGCCGGAAAATGGACTGGTCTAGGCTGGCGCGAATCCGAACGCCGCCTCGAAACGCTTGACATAGCGCGGCCATACTTCGGGGTTGATGATGCGTGGCGGTCGCTTGCCGTCGAGCGCGTCGAGCATCTGCTCCGCGGCAATCCGGCCCATGTTCTCCCGCGCCTCCCTGGTCACGCCCGCGGTATGCGGGCTCGCCAGCACATTGTCGAACTGCAGCAGCGGATGGTCCGGCGGCGGCGGTTCCCTGGCCCAGACATCCAGCCCGGCGCCGGCGATCCGCTTGTTGCGCAAGGCGTCGGCGAGCGCGGCCTCGTCGTGAATAAAGCCCCGCGCGGTGGTGATGAAATAGGCGTGCGGCTGCATCAGCGCGAATTCGCGCGCGCCGATCATGTTTCGGTTGTCCTTGGTCAGCGGACACGAGACCGAGACGTAATCGGAACGGGAGAGCAACGCATCCAGTTCGACCTTCTCGCCGCCGCGAACGGCCATTTCCGTTGCCGAGAGATAGGGGTCATAGGCCAGCACGTTCATCCGCAGCAGGCCCTTGCAGAGTTCGGCGATGCGGCGGCCGACATTGCCAATCCCGACGATGCCGATGGTCTTGCCCTGCGCCTCGGTGCCGATCAGGGCGTTGCGGTTCACATCGGGATCGCGCCGCAGCGCGCGATCCGCCTCAATGATCCGCTTGGACAAAGTGAGCAGCATCGCCAGCGCGTGCTCGGCGACGGAATGGGCATTGCCGCCGGACTGGTTCACCACCACCACGCCAGCTTCGGTACAGGCATCGACGTCGACCGGATCGAATCCGGCGCCATTGCTTGAGACGATCAAGAGGCTGGGCGCGCGCCGCAGCAGGTCGCGGTCGACGTGGAAGTGCCGCGCAATCTCGTCGCGCGCCGCGCCGACTTGATAGGCATGCGCCGCGGCGACGATCGGCGCGGCGATATCCTCGGAACTTTCGTTATCGAGCCGATCGAGACGCACGTCGGGCCGTGCCTGCACGATGTCGGCGTAGATCTGGTGCGCCAGGTACTTGACGTAGAAAACACGCTTGCTGTTGACGGACATTGATCGCTGACCTTCAGTGCGGCAGGTCCAAGACATGGGCATGGGTATCGCAGGCGTTCGGCGGCGGCGGCAGTTTCGGCCGGCTGACCTCGCGCGGCGGTTGGCAGGCAGGAATCATCGGTGTCATTCGGCGGCAATGCCGGCGGCCTTGATGATCGGCCCCCACTTCGCATAGTCGGCATGGATCTTGGCGTCGAATTGCTCCGGCGAACTGCCGATCGGCGTGGCGCCGAGCTTGGCGAGACGTGCCTTCACGGACTCGGTATTCAGCGCCGCCACGAAGTCATGCGACAGCTTGGCAACCAGTTCCGGCGCCATGCCGGCCGGCCCCAGCAGGCCCCACCACACTTCGGTGTCGTAACCCGGAACGGTCTCGGCCATGCTCGGCACCTCCGGCAGAAACGAGGCTCGCGACGCGGTGGTCACGGCCAGCGCGCGCAGCGTGCCGGCTTGCAGTTGCCCGACCGATTCCGGGCCGTTGTTGAACGACATCGGGATCTGACCGCCGAGCAGATCATTGATCGCGGGCGCACCGCCTTTGTAGGAAATCGGCCTGATGTCGATCTTGGCGAGACTCTTCAACAGTTCGCCGGCAAGCTGCGTCGAGGTTCCGGTGCCGGCATGCCCGAACGACAGGCTGCCCGGCTTCGCCCGCGCCTGCGCGATCATGTCGCCGACTGTCTTGAACGGAGAATCGGTACGCACCAGCAGGATGTTCGGCGACTTGGCGAGCAACGAGATCGGTGTGAAGTCCTTGAAGGTGTCGTAAGGCAGCTTTGAATAAAGGAACGGATTGGTGGCATGCCCGCTCGCGACGACGATCAGGGTATAGCCGTCGGGTTGCGAGGTCGCGAGCGCTTGCGAGGCGATGACGCCGCCGGCGCCGGGCCGGTTCTCGACCACCACCGATTGACCCCATTGCCGGGACACCACATCGCCCAGCGTGCGCGCCAGGATGTCGACGCCGCCGCCGGCGGGATAGGGCACGAAAATGTGCACGGCTCTCGAGGGAAACGGCGGCTCCGCGGACGCCATGCCGGCGCCGGCCAGCACCGCCAACGCCACGGCTGCGATTCGGAACCATCCGGCCATGCCAACCCTCCATCGCCGCATGGCGCAGAGCGGCGACCGGGGTATGTTGACAATCCCGGGGATCGCGTCAAGTTTCGACGGCACCGCGGGCGGCGATGTTGCGAATGTGATGGTGGCAAGGCGCAGGGGGAATTCGATGGCGGCTGCCGACGGATCAGCAACACCGCAAACCCTGGCCTGGCACGACGTGGTGCTGCAATCGCTCAAGCGCAACGATATCAGGCTGGTGCCATACGTTCCCGATCGCGTGCTGACGACGCTGATCAAGAACCTTCACGCCGATCCGTTCTTCACCACCTTTCCAACCGCGCGCGAGGAAGAGGCGGTCGGCATTGTCTCGGGTGCCTGGATGGGCGGCCTGCGCGGCGCCGTGCTGATGCAAACCAGCGGCTTCGCGACGCTCGCCAACGTGCTGGCTTCGCTGGCGGCACCCTACCAGATTCCGCTGATCATGTTTGTCTCGGAGCGGGGAACGCTCGGCGAGTTCAACTACGGCCAATCCCTGGTCTGCCGCACCATGCGGCCGGTGCTGGACTCGCTCGCCATGGAGCATCACACCGCGACGCGGCTCGATGAGCTCGAATTCATCGTCGATCGATCGATCAAGCAGGCCATCACCACCCAGGCGCCGGTGGCGTTGATCCTGTCGCCGCTCCTGACCGGCGGCAAGGTGGAGAAGTGAGCGATCCCATGAACCAGCAGACGCCCGTCCCTGCCCGCAACACCAAGGTGATGAACCGGTTCGACCTCACCTCGCGCCTGGTCGCAAGGCTGAAGAACGAAGAGGCCGTGATCGGCGGCATCGGCAATACCAATTTCGATCTGTGGGCCGCCGGCCATCGCCCGCAGAATTTCTACATGCTGGGCAGCATGGGTCTCGCGGTTCCCATCGCGCTCGGTGTCGCGCTGGCGCAGCCGAAGCGCCACATCTTTGCACTGGAAGGCGACGGCTCGCTGCTGATGCAACTGGGCTGCCTGTCGACGATTGCGACACTGGCGCCGCCAAACCTCTGCATGATCGTGATGGACAATGGCATCTACCAGATCACCGGCGCGCAACCGACCCCGGCCGCGGCGGTCGCGGATATCGTTGCCATCGCGGCCGGATGCGGCCTTGCCAACAGCGCCTGGGCGGCCGACGAACGGGATTTCGAGCGACTGGTCGAACAATCCCTGTTGGCATCGGGGCCGACACTGATCGGGGTACGCATCGACGACCGGTCGGGAACCGGAACGACCCGGCGCGATCCCGTGCAGATCCGGGAACGCTTCATGCTGGGTCTCGGCGTACGGCAGGCGTTGTGAGACGTGATCCCAACACATGAAAGCGCCGTCCGGCGAACCGGCGTTTTTGCCGGTGCGCCGTTCGAATCTTCTACAGCAGTCCCGCGCCGCGCGCCCATTTGTATTTGGCGCCGAGCACGGCGACCGGAATTTCGGTCGTATAGGGATAAGCCACGATGCCGTTCTGATAGAG
>JBDTKD010000047.1:0-13023 GCA_039935515.1 Bradyrhizobium sp. | reverse complement strand
AAGAACTCACACTGCAGCGGCACCAAAATCGCATCCGACGCCGCCATTGCGTTGACGGTGAGAAGATTGAGCGACGGCGGGCAATCGATCAGCACATAGGTGTAATCGGTATCCTCGGTGGCGTCGGTGTTGAGTGCCGCGATCGCATTGCGCAACCGAAACGCGCGATCGCGTGTCGCACCGAGTTCTAGTTCGAGGCCGGAGAGATCCATCGTCGACGCCGCGATATGCAGACGCGGCACCGCGGTCGCGACCACGGCATCGCGGAGCGGCGCCTCGCCGATCAGCACGTCGTAGGTCGAGACATTGCGGCTGCGCCGATCGATGCCGAGACCGGTCGAGGCGTTGCCCTGCGGATCGAGATCGACGATCAGCACGCGTTCGCCGATCGCCGCCAGCGCGGTGCCGAGATTGATTGCGGTGGTGGTCTTGCCGACCCCGCCTTTTTGGTTGGCGAGCGACAGGATGCGCGGATGCCCCGCCGATTTCGTAGCTCTATCCTCTTGATATACTTCATCAATCACGGTCATGGGCGGGCCTTGGGGGCGGCCGTGGACGGGGTGCGCCGCTCGATCCGGTCGAGCTCGACGATCCAACCGTGTCCGCCGGTGCGGCTGGAATGGAGATGAGGCGAGATATTCCAATATTTAGTGGCTTCGGTCAATTCGGCCTCTACATCTTGACCCTTGAGAAACAGAGCCCTGGCGCCCTGCCGCACTAACGGCTCCGCAAAGCCGATCAGCTGGTGTAGCGGAGCCACGGCCCGGGCGGTGACGCAATCGACCGGGCCGGTTATTCTATCCACATTATCCCCGATGTCAGCCAGGTGGATCGTCCCGGGCGAATTTGTCACCCGGAGCGCCTCGCGCAGGAACGCGCCCTTCTTGGCATTGCGCTCGATCAAGTGAACCGCGGCACCCGGCCTGTCCGCCAGCGCGCAGGCCAGCACCAGACCCGGAAAGCCGCCGCCGCTGCCGAAGTCGGCCCAGTGCCTGGCGGTGGGAGCAAGCGCCAGCAGTTGCAGCGAGTCGGAAATGTGCCGAGTCCAGAGATGAGGAAGCGTCGATGGCGCAACCAGGTTGGTTTTGGCCTGCCATTGCACCAGCAGCTCGACATAGCGCTGCAGCCGCGTCTCCGTTTCACGTGAAACAGGCGTCAGCGCCAACGCGGCAGCCTTGTCGGCCGCGAGGGTGGCGGAGCCCAGGGGCGATGTCTGAACCATGCGCGGAGACCCGTACTCGCCGGCGGTTTCGATGGACCGGCCGCACGGTGATGTAATACGTCACGGGCTGTTGCGCATCCGTCGATTCAGACTTCGAGCCGCTTTCGGGGAGGCGCCCTTGCCCCAACCCTCTCCCGCAATCGGGAGCGGGAGCCCACGCGGTGCGTGGCAGGTGCGGAGCATACCAAGTTGCAAGGATCCAAGCTGACAGAAGCCCTCGGGCCTGATCCGCTGCTGCCCTCCCTCTCCCGCTTGCGGGAGAGGGGTCGGGCGAGGGCTTTATGCGCCAAGAAAGTCCTGCCCCCTTTGCGCAATTTCCACCTCGATGGCTTCATCCTTCGAGACGCATCGCTTGGCGATGCTCCTCAGGACGAGGTCTCATATCAGACCCTCATGGTGAGGAGCGCGCCTTCGCGCGTCTCGAACCTGAGGCCTCGGAGAAGTAACAATGATTCGAGTGAACCGGAAAACGCTTTAGAACCCCCCAGCCCTGTTTCACGTGAAACAGCCTATGCCCTCGCCGCGGCTGATTTCTGCCGCGCCTCCCGGCGCAGATAGGCCGCGAGGATTCCCAGCGCCGCCGGTGTCAGGCCATCGAGCCGACCCGCCTGCCCGACCGTCCGCGGCCGGGTCGCTTCGAGTTTTGTCCGCGCCTCGTTGGAGAGCCCGGGCACCGCGGCGTATTCGATATCGGCCAGGATCAGCCCCTCGTCGCGGCGGAAGGCATCGACATCGGCGGTCTGGCGCTTGAGGTAGACGTCGTATTTGGCATCGATCTCGAGATGCATCGCGATCGCTGGGTCAATGGCCGACAATTCCGGCCAGATGCCGCTGAGTTCGGTCCAGTCGATCTCCGGATAGGCCAACAGCTCAAAGGCCGAGCGGCGGTGGCCGTCCCGGTTGAGTGCCAGCCCGTGTCGGGCCGCTTCATTCGGGGTGATCGCCAGGGCTTGCGCCAGCGACTTCGCGGCCTGCAGCGCCGTCATCTTGGCGCCATGGCGCTGCGACCGTTTCGGGCCGACACAGCCAAGGGCAATCCCCTTATCGGTCAGGCGCTGATCGGCATTGTCGGCCCGCAGCGTCAGGCGGTATTCGGCGCGTGAGGTGAACATCCGATACGGCTCGGTGATGCCACGCGTCACCAGATCGTCGATCATCACCCCGAGATAGCCGTCGGCCCGGTCGAAGGTGATCGGCGCCGCGCCACCCGCGGACAGCGCCGCATTGAGCCCGGCCACCAGGCCCTGCGCCGCGGCCTCCTCATAGCCGGTAGTGCCGTTGATCTGCCCGGCGAGGAACAGTCCGGGCAGGCGCTTGGCCTGCAAGGTCGAATCGAGCTCGCGCGGATCGACATGGTCGTACTCAATCGCATAGCCCGGCCGCACCATCCCGACCTGCGCCAGTCCCGGGATCGTCGCCAGCATGGCCAACTGCACGTCTTCCGGGAGCGAGGTCGAAATCCCGTTGGGATAGACCGTGCAGTCGTCCAGCCCCTCCGGCTCCAGAAAGATCTGATGGCCATCTCGATCGCCAAAGCGAACGATCTTGTCCTCGATCGACGGACAATAGCGCGGCCCGCTGCTCTTGATCTGGCCGGAATACATCGGCGAGCGATGCACGTTGGCCCGGATCACGTCATGGGTCGCCGGCGTGGTGCGGGTGATCCCGCACTGGATTTGGGTCGTGGTGATCCGGTCGGTCAGCACCGAAAACGGCTCCGGCGGATCGTCGCCCGGCTGCATTTCCACCGCCGCCCAATCGATGGTACGGCCATCCAGCCGCGGCGGCGTTCCGGTCTTTAGCCGCCCCAGCCTAAACCCGATTCGCTCGAACGAAGTCGACAGTCCCATGGCTGGCGCCTCGCCGACCCGGCCGGCCGGCCAGCTTCGTTCGCCAAGGTGGATCAGCCCACGCAAGAAAGTCCCTGTCGTGATGACCACGGATCCGGCCAAGAGCTCACGGCCATCGGCAAGGCGGACGCCGCGGACGCGGCCATCAGCAACCACCAGCTCGTCCGCCTCGCCCTCGATGACATCAAGATTCGCCGTCTCGACGATGGCGGCCTGCATCGCCGCGGCATAGAGCTTGCGGTCGGCCTGGGCGCGCGGACCCCGGACAGCCGGACCCTTGCGGCGATTGAGCATGCGAAATTGAATACCGGCAGCGTCCGCCACCCGACCCATCAATCCGTCCAGGGCATCGACCTCGCGAACCAGATGACCCTTGCCGAGCCCGCCGATGGCGGGGTTGCAGGACATCGCCCCGATGGTCGAGAAGCGGTGGGTCGCCAGCGCCGTCCTCGCCCCCATACGCGCGGATACCGCCGCCGCCTCACAGCCAGCGTGGCCTCCTCCAATCACGATGACGTCGAACGATTTTTGCGGCCCGGTCATGCCGAGACTTCTATCGCGGGACGGTCCAGTCCGGAAGCCCGAAAGTTCTACCGGAACCCGATGTTTCACGTGAAACATCGCTATCGTTCGCTCGAAGCCCTCGTTTCACATGAAACAGTCTCGTAAGAATGAACTAAGGAATATTTATCAATTACTTTCCTACACAGAATTCCCGGAAAATCACGTCCAGGATATCCTCGACATCGACACGGCCCAGTATCCGTCCCAAGCTAAATGCAGCCGTCCGCAATTCTTCCGCGGTCAGTTCCTCACCCTGATTGGCCAGGCTGCCCTGCAGCGAATCCGCGGCATCCTGCAACAATTGCCGCTGACGCGTCCGGGTGATCAGACCGCCCTCCCCCGATCCGAAAAACGATCCGGCAAATCCGACCAGGGCCGCAATCAACTGCGCAATCCCATCACCGCGGCGCGCCGAGATACCAAAATCGGTCCTCACCTCCGCCGGCCGTTGCGTCGTCGCGTCTCCGGAGTCCGGTGCATCGAGATCGACCTTGTTACGCACCATCCAAACCGGCACAGCCGCCGTGGGCGGGTCGTGCGGATTTTGCGCATCGACCAGCCACAGCACGAGATCGGCTTCCGACGCGCGCGCCTTGGCGCGGCGCACGCCTTCCTGCTCCACCGGATCGTCGGTCTCGCGAACGCCGGCGGTATCGATCACCGTCACCGGATAGCCATCGAGATCAAGCGCGACTTCGATGATGTCGCGCGTGGTGCCGGCATGTGGTGAGACGATCGCCACCTCGCGACGCGCCAGTTGATTGATCAGCGTCGACTTGCCGACATTTGGCGGCCCTGCGATTGCGACCACCAGACCGTCGCGCAGACGTTCGCTTTGTCCCTGCGCCGCAAGGACTTCCTGCATCTCGCCAAGCAGTGTCCGGATTTTTTGCCGCGCCGGCGCGATCAGTTCGGCGGGCACGTCGCCCTCGTCGGCGAAATCGATGCTCGCCTCGATCAACGCCGAGGCTTCGATGATCCGCGCGCGCCAGTCCCGGGCGCGATCGCCGAGCAAGCCGTTGAGCTGCCGCAACGCCTGACGGCGTTGGCGATCGGTGTCGGCATGGATCAGGTCGTCGAGGGCCTCCGCCTCGGTCAGATCGAGCTTGCCGTTCTCGAAGGCGCGGCGGGTGAACTCGCCCGGCTCGGCCGCCCGAAGGTCGGGGAACGCGGCAAGCGCCGCGAACAACGCCGCCAGCACGGCGCGGCCGCCATGAACATGAAACTCGGCGACGTTCTCCCCGGTCGCGCTCGCCGGTCCAGGGAACCAGAGCACCACCGCATCGTCGATCGGCTGCCGGGCCGCATCACGCAGCACCACCCGGGTCGCAGCGCGTGGCGGCGGCATCCGGCCTGCGATCGCATCCAGCACAGCGCCCGCCTCCGGCCCCGACACCCGCACAACGGCAATCGCGCTCGGCAGCCGGCCTGTCGCAAGGGCGAAGATGGTCTGCTCCCGGGGATGCATGGCCTATTTGCCCCGCGCCACCCTAAAGCGTCTTCCGCTTCACTCGAATCATTGTCGCTCTCCCGAGGCCACGTGGTTCGAGACGCCGCGCAAGACGCGGCTCCTCACCATGAGGGTCCGAGACCTCATCCCGAGGAGCATCCTGAAGCGATGCGTCTCAAAGGATGAACCCGGCTTCTACTTCGCTACACCGCGGGCAATCCGAAATGGGCTTTGAGACGTCATTGCGAGCGCAGCGGTCGACGCTCAGGTGTTCATGGAATCGAAGAATTCCGAGTTGTTCTTGGTGTTCCTCAGCTTGTCGAGCAGGAAGTCGATCGCATCCATGGTGCCCATCGGATTGAGAATCCGGCGCAGCACATACATTTTCTTTAGGAGCTGCGGATCGGTGATCAGCTCTTCCTTGCGGGTACCGGAACGCGAGATGTCGATCGCGGGGAAGGTGCGCTTGTCCGAGACCTTGCGATCGAGGATCAGTTCGGAGTTGCCGGTGCCCTTGAACTCTTCGAAGATCACTTCGTCCATCCGGCTGCCGGTGTCGACCAGCGCGGTGGCGATGATGGTCAGCGAGCCGCCCTCCTCGATATTGCGCGCGGCACCGAAGAAACGCTTGGGCCGCTGCAGCGCATTGGCATCGACGCCACCGGTCAGCACCTTGCCCGAGGACGGCACCACCGTGTTGTAGGCACGCCCCAGGCGCGTAATCGAGTCGAGTAGGATCACCACGTCGCGACCATGCTCGACCAGCCGCTTGGCCTTCTCGATCACCATCTCGGCGACCTGGACGTGACGCACCGCCGGCTCGTCGAAGGTGGATGAAACCACTTCGCCCTTCACCGACCGCTGCATGTCCGTGACTTCTTCCGGACGCTCGTCGATCAGCAGCACGATCAGATAGCACTCGGGATGATTGGCAGTGATCGAGTGCGCGATGTTCTGCATCAGCACGGTCTTGCCGGTGCGCGGCGGCGCCACGATCAGGGCGCGCTGGCCTTTGCCGATCGGGGCGACGATGTCGATAACCCTTGCAGATAGGTCTTTTCTGGTGGGGTCCTCGAGTTCCAGCCGGAACCGCTGATCCGGAAACAACGGCGTCAAATTGTCGAAGTTGACCTTGTGCTTGGATTTCTCCGGGTCCTCGAAATTGAGCGTATTGACCTTGAGCAGGGCAAAATAGCGTTCGCCCTCCTTGGGGCTGCGAATGTGACCCTCGATGGTATCGCCGGTGCGAAGGCCAAAGCGGCGGATCTGCGACGGCGAGACGTAGATGTCATCCGGTCCCGGCAAGTAGTTGGCGTCCGGCGAACGCAGAAATCCGAAGCCGTCGGAGAGAACCTCGACGACGCCTTCGCCGATGATGTCAGTTTCCTGGATCGCAAGCTGCTTGAGAATGGCGAACATCAGCTCCTGCTTGCGCATGGTGCTGGCGTTCTCGACCCCATTCTCTTCCGCAAACGAGACCAGCTCGGCGGGCGTTTTGGATTTGAGGTCTTGGAGTTTCATTTCCCGCATCGGGGTGGTCCTGTGGAATAACTGGGGAAGGGGTGCGAGGTGGCTTTAGGAAAATGCGGACTCCTGAAGGAGGTCCGCAGATCTGAGCAAGGAAAGCGCCGGAGAGAGGCTTCAAACCTGATGCGCCGGCCGGTCCAACAAGGAAACCGGAACACGACCGCATCCGCCTGCGTGGGGTGGGATTTAATCAATATATAAAATCGCCCGGCCCTCTGCAAGACGGTGCGGACCGCGACAATAGTGGCGCGAGTGGCGCGGCGACCTCAAAACGGCTTCGCCACCGCCAGGATCACGATCCCGATCATCAGTAGCGCCGGTACTTCATTGATAACACGGTAGAATTTTTGACTGTGCGAATTTCGGTCGGCGGCAAAATCCTTGACCCAGCGGGAAAAAAAACCATGGACGCCGGACAGCACCAGCACCAGCAGCAGCTTGCCGTCCAGCCAGGGCGCGGAAAACCAGTGACCGGCCCATGCCAGGTAAAGTCCCGCCAGCCAGGTCACCATCATCGCCGGGTTGATGATGGCCTTGAACAATCGGCGTTCCATCAGCTTGAACGTCTCGGATTGCTTCGAACCGATCTCGGCCTCGCAATGATACACGAACAGCCGCGGCAGATAGAGCATGCCCGCCATCCAGGAGATCACCGCAATGACATGCAGGGCCTTGATCCAAACGTACATCGCGGATGCCTCACTGTTGGCCGAGCGCGCTGCCTGCCACACAACGCCGATCTCGTTCAAACCGAGACATATCCGCAAGCCACGCTTTTCTAAAACAATAATTTTAGAATCTTAGGTTTGAGTCTAAGTAGCCGTGGATTAGGCCCACACAACGCCGTCCCGCACTTGCCAGCGCTTGTTCACATTCATCAACATTTCCGGCGGCCGGTCGGGTCATTTGAATAACACTACTGTCATCAAGCGCTTGTGCTGCGCTGCGGCCAGCTTATGAAGAGACAAGTCCACATAAGCCCACTATCATCGGAGCCATCGAAAGAAGCTGTCCCGCGAGCAAGGCCTGTGAAGAAAAAGCCGGGTTATCCCTGAACCGCCAACCCGCCTCCGATTCTCTCGGTTAAGCTCCACAGCGATTCACAGGATACACAGGGGGCACGGTGCCCACGACCGGCAACTATTTTCACCTTCACCTCGTCTCCGATTCGACCGGCGAGACCTTGATCACGGTGGCGCGGGCGGTGGCGGCGCAATATGCCAATGTGACCCCGGTCGAACATGTCTATCCGCTGGTGCGCAGCCAGAAGCAGCTCGACCGCGTGCTCGATGAAATCGAGGAAGCGCCTGGCATCGTGCTGTTCACCTTGCTGGAAAAAGACCTGGTGGCGCGGCTGGAAGCGAAGTGCAAGGAAATCAACATTCCGAGTCTTTCGATCATCGGCCCGGTGATGCAGTTGTTTCAGGCCTATCTCGGCGCGGCGACCACCGGGCGCGTCGGCGCGCAGCACACGCTCAATGCGGAATATTTCAAGCGGATCGACGCGCTGAACTACACCATGCTTCACGATGACGGCCAGCATGTCGAGGGATTGGAGGAAGCCGATGTAGTTCTGGTTGGCGTCTCCCGCACCTCCAAGACGCCAACCTCGATCTATCTCGCCAACCGTGGCGTCCGCACCGCGAATGTGCCGCTGGTACCGGGAATAGCGATTCCGCATCAGCTTGAAATCCTGAAAAAGCCACTTGTGGTCAGCCTGCATGCGACGCCGGAACGGTTGATCCAGGTGCGGCAGAATCGACTCTTGAGCATCGGCGCCGGTCCCGGCAATGACGATTATATCGATCGCCAGGCGGTCGCCGATGAAGTTGCACATGCAAGGCGATTGAGTGCCAAGTTCAACTGGGCGCAGCTCGACGTCACGCGGCGATCGATCGAGGAGACCGCCGCCGCGATCATGAAACTCAACGCCGACCGGCAGCGGCAGCGGCTTTCCGAATGACGCTCTGGCGCGGCCAGTCTCCGTTGATTCTGGCTTCGCAAAGCCGCGCGCGGCAGACGTTGCTCGCCAATGCCGGCATCGCCTTCGAAGCCGTTCCGGCCGAAATCGATGAGCGGGAGATCCAGCGCCGCTCGGGTCTCGCCGCGCCCGGCGATATCGCCGCGCTGCTGGCGCGCGAAAAAGCCGTTGCGGTCTCCCGGCAACGGCCGGGCAGGCTCGTCGTCGGCGCCGACCAGACCTTGGCCCTGGGCCGAGAGCTCTTCAGCAAGCCGGATGGCCGTGCGCAGGCGAGGGCGCAGCTATCGGCGCTCGCCGGCGGCAATCACGAACTGCACTCCGCCGTTGCCGTCGCGCGCGACGGCAGGATAATGTTCGAAGCGATGGCGCTGGCGCGGATGACGATGCGGCCGTTGAACTCGGCCCAAATCGACGCTTACCTCGATACGGCCGGAGAGGCGGTCACCGGCAGCGTCGGCGGCTATCAACTGGAAGGACCGGGCGTGCATTTGTTCGAGCATATCGAGGGCGATCATTTCACGATCCTCGGGCTGCCGCTGCTGCCGTTGCTTGCCTTCCTGCGCAGCGAGCGGCTGCTGACTGTATAGGAACATGCTGCCTGCCGATCGGCGCGGGCCGATCGTTGAATGGTGATGGTGGGATGATAGTTCTGGGGCTGACCGGCTCGATCGGGATGGGCAAATCGACCACCGCAAAACTGTTCGCGGAAGCCGGTGCTCCGGTTTACGACGCCGATGCGACGGTTCATCTGGTCTATGAGGGCGAAGCGGTGGCCACCATCGAGGCGGCGTTCCCCGGCAGCACCGCCGACGGCAGGGTCGATCGCACAAAATTGTCGGCGCAAGTGGTGCATGACCCGGCTGCGATCAGGAGACTCGAGCAGATCGTCCACCCGATGCTGCGCGCCTATCACCAGAAATTCCTCGACGACGCCGAGCGATCCGGCGCGCCGGTCGCGGTGGTCGACGTGCCGCTGTTGTTCGAGACCGGTGGTGAAAACCGCGTCGATGCGGTGGTGGTGGTGACTACGACGCCGGAAATCCAGCGCCAGCGTATTCTTGTCCGCGACAATATGACCGGCGAAAAGCTCGACGCCATCCTGGCAAGGCAGCTGCCCGACGCCGAAAAGCGGCGTCGCGCCGATTTCGTGGTGGATACCTCGCACGGCCTCGATCCGGTGCGGTTGCGAATCCGCGACATCCTCAACGAGGCTGCTAAGATGCCGCGGCGGCGATCCTGATTCGTCCAACCCGGCTATACCAGATGCGCGAAATTGTTCTCGATACCGAAACCACCGGCCTCGACCCGTTGCGGGGCGATCGGCTGGTCGAGATCGGCTGCGTCGAGATTTTCAACCGGATGCCGACCGGCCAGTCGTTTCACCGCCACCTCAATCCAGAGCGCGACATGCCGGCCGAAGCGTTCGCGGTGCACGGCCTTTCCGGCGAGTTCCTCGCCGACAAGCCGCTGTTTGTCGATGTGGTCGAGCAGTTCCTGGAATTCATCGGCGAGGCGCCGCTGGTGATCCACAACGCTTCGTTCGATATCAGCTTCATCAACGCCGAGCTCGACCGTATCAAGCGACCGCTGATTGCGCGCGAGCGGCTGGTCGACACGCTGTTGCTGGCGCGGCGCAAGCATCCGGGCGTATCGAACCGCCTCGACGATCTCTGCTCGCGCTACGCGATCGACAATTCCCGCCGCACCAAGCACGGCGCGCTGCTCGACGCCGAACTGCTGGCCGAGGTCTATATCGATCTGATCGGGGCCCGGCAGTCGCAGCTGGTTCTGGCCGCCGAGATTCGCGATACCCGCGGGGGCGGGTATGGCGAAATGCCGCGGCGGCAGCGGCCGGCGCCGCTTGCGCCACGGGTCAGCGGCGAAGATCGTCTCGCGCACCGCGCCTTCATCGCCACGCTGGGCGACAAGCCGATCTGGAACGAGTTCCTCGGCGCGGAATGAGAACCTGTGGCGTTTGCTGTTCCTCCCGAGGCCTCATGGTTCGAGACCCGCGAAGGCGCGCGCCTCACCATGAGGGTCTGAGACCTCAGCTTTAGCTCGGTTTGACCGGGGCGGTCTGCGACGCGGCCGCCTGCCGTTCCATATTCTGGCGGTACAGGCCGACGAAATCGACCGGATCGAGCATCAGCGGCGGGAAGCCGCCGTCGCGCACCGCGGTGGCGATGATCTCGCGCGCGAACGGGAACAATAGCCGCGGGCATTCGATCATGATCAGCGGGTGCAGGTTTTCCTTCGGCACGTTCAATATCCGGAACACACCTGCATAGGACAGGTCGAAGCTGAACATGAGCTTGCCGGAGTTTTCGGCCTTGCCCTCGATCAAGAGCGCAACCTCAAATTCATTCTCGGCGGTATTGTTGGCGGTAACGTTGATCTGGATATTGATCGAAGGCTGCTGCGGCTGCGGCCCCAGCGAGGCCGGCGCGTTCGGATTTTCGAACGACAGGTCCTTGGTATACTGCGCCAGCACGTTCAACTGGGGAGGGGCCGCCTCGAGGGGCGTACCGTTGCCGTTGGTCATGGAAATCTCTCCTGGAACATTCTCTGGCGCGCGCGGACCGGTTTCAGGCTGAATTCGCCTTGAGGGCGAAATGCCGGGGTCGGGGCGAGTGGCTATCATAGCCCCGCCTCTGTCCACAAGGACGACAATTGCGCCGGAGTGGGCAAGGTGCTCCGGGCCGGCCCCCGATGGCATCCTAAATTGTTGAATAGGCGCGATTTCCGGGGCATCAGCGGATTTCCCCTCGCGGCCAAAACGCGCTACAATTCGGCTGAGGCAGACCGGCGATGCGCATTGGCCTTTCCGGTTTCTCCGGGCGAGGCTTTTCAGGCCAAAACGCGCCATTGGCTGGGCAAAGTTTAGTGCCTACATGCTGCAGACCCATCCATGAGGTAATCTCTGCCGGCCCTTGAAAGGGACGTTCCAGCGCCGGACCCGGTATCGGCGCCGATCAGAAAGCGAATACGACGTGGACATTTACACCATCATCTTCCTGGCGCTGGCGGTCTTTATTTTCCTGCGCCTGCGCAATGTCCTCGGACAGCGCACCGGAAGCGAGCGGCCGCCTTATGATCGCGCCGCGCGCAACGTGGTACAGGGCACACCGGATAACAAGGCGGTTCCGATGCCGGGCACTGTGATCGACCAGGCGCCGCTGGCGCCTACCGCCGATGTGGTGCCGCCGAGCGATCGCTGGAAGGGCCTGACCGAACCCGGCACGCCGCTGGCCCAGGGGCTTGACGGCATCGCCGCCCAGGATTCGTCGTTCGATCCGCGGCATTTTCTCAGCGGCGCACGCAGCGCCTATGAGATGATCGTGATGGCGTTTGCCAACGGCGATCGTCGCTCGCTGAAGGATCTGCTGTCGGCCGAGGTCTATGACAGCTTCGAGACCGCGATCAAGGATCGCGAGAAGCACGAGCAGAAGACCGAAACGCGGTTCGTCTCGATCGACAAGGCCGAACTGGTAGGAGCGGAAGCCCGCGATCGAACCGCGCAGCTCACGGTTCGCTTCGTGTCGCAGATGATCTCCGTCACCCGCGACAAGGCGGGGACCATTGTCGACGGCAATCCCGACAAGGTTGCAGACATCACCGACGTTTGGACCTTTGCTCGCGACATTACCTCACGCGATCCGAACTGGAAGCTGGTTGGTACGGGAAGCGCTCACTAATGTAGCCGGCCTCGGGCGATCCGCCGTCGCATGCGGTGCGATCGTCGCGGCGCTGTCGCTGACCCCGCTCGCCGCGCATGTCATGCGCCGGCATATCCCGCGGCCGCATCCCGAATGGCCGCTGCAGATCAGCGGCAGCCAATATGCCCCGGCGGCATGGACCGATATTCCGGGCTGGAGCACGGACGACCATCTGGCGGCCTACAGGACCTTCCGCGCCAGCTGCAAACCGATTGTCGCGCAACGCACCCCACCGGCCGATTCCCGGGCGCTGGGCTGGTCGCTGCGCGATCCCTGCGAGGCGGCGAGAGCTGATGACATCAAGGATAGCGGCAAGGCAGCGGCGTTCTTCGAGCGCCATTTTCTTCCCTTGCAGATCTCGCGGCTCGGCGAGGACCAAGGTTTCGTCACCGGCTACTACGAGCCGGTGATCGACGGCTCGCGAACGCAGACCGACCTCTACACGGTGCCGGTCTATCGCCGCCCTTCCAACCTGTTCGTGCGCGGCAAGAAGCAAAGCGACAGCGGATTGCCCAACAAGGGCGAGGTGTTTCGCAAGATCGGCCGGCGCAAGCTTGTGCCCTATTACGATCGCGCCGCGATCGAGGACGGCGCCATCGCCGGCCGCGGCCTTGAAATCTGCTGGCTCAAGAGCCAGACCGATTTGCTGTTCATGCAGATCCAGGGCTCGGCGCGGGTCCATCTCGAGGACGGCTCGACCATCCGCATCAATT
>JBDTKD010000046.1:0-6144 GCA_039935515.1 Bradyrhizobium sp. | reverse complement strand
AAGGGAACGGGCTCGATGAGGGTGCATCGACGCGGATGCTTATCAACGCCGGTCGTCTGATGAAGCAGGGAGTGGACATAGAACAGGCTTGCGAAACTACGCTCGTTGTGCCGTTGACCGACGATATAGAAATTCGCAAAGCGTTGCGTGATACGATCGCGGCGTCGATACCTTGAAATCGGACAGCGCAGCCGCCGGTCAAATTGATTCGCTGGACGAATTTCGCACCCAGCGCCGGCTCACCGATATGTTTCGTGGCTATGATGATATCGAAAGTGGCTATGGGGAGTCGCATGCGAGGATTGCCGCGCGATCCGAACAGTCCGATATCAACGCCTGGCAGAAAACTGTGCTCGCCATGCTGGAGGCCAATCTCGGCTCGTCCACGCTGCACGCCTTTCTTGCCGTTACCAATCGGTGGCCTCGGGAGCGGACGGTTGCAGAGCTTGTCTTGCTCGGTCGCTCCGTACGGAACATCGGGCGTCACGCCGGGAGCGCCTGTGCGCGTACTATCCTCACTAAGTTCCCGGGAAGTCTCTGGCGCCTGCCGCAAGTCGCCGATCTCACGGTGGTCCTTTCGGCTATCGAGCGTGTCGCCGAGGCTGCACCGGAATCAGTCCAACTCGTCGCGACGCGGCTCGACAGTTTGCTGACGCAGGTCGATGCGGCTGGCTTCGATGCTTGGGCGTCGGGCGGACTGCGATCTTGCGGGTATGATGTCCACAAGCGCCGCAACTATTTCGGTCTCAATGATCCGCTCTCGTTACGTCTTCTCAGCCCAGGTGCCCGCCGCTTTGTCCAGCTGGAACGGCGGTTGATCGCCGGGCTCAAAGCGCTGTGGGATTGGCAGCCCCCGCTGCGTGCGCTCCCAGCCTTGGCCGGAACACCCGCGCCGCGAAGGGTTTCGCTAGTAGGTGGCCTTTTGCGCTTTCCGGGAAGCTTTGCTGGCGCGACAGAGGAGGCCTCTGAGTTGCTCTATCGTGCCGCCGCCGCGCACGCCGGTGCTCACTTCCGCTTTTCAACCGTACGGTTTCCGGTCGGCAAGTTAAAGGCCATTCAAATTGCGCTCGTATCACTGATTGAGGATGCACGAATAGAAACCCTGGCAATCCGCGAGCTGCCGGGACTTGCCCGACTTTGGCTACCGTTTCATGCCGCGCAACCGTTCGGCGGCACGGCTGCACCGACGCTTATGGCACGGCTTGCCCGGGCATTGGTCGACCCCACCTACGCCGACGATGATGCCTGGGTGAGAAAGGGACGAGATCTGTTCACCCTGGCTCAAGACAGGCTTGTCGATCCGGCCATCAGCCGCGAGATCGGCGGGATTTTGGGCAACGACCTCGGCCAGATGCGCGTGCAGTTCAATGCACGCACTTATGTTGTAGAACCGGCCTATCGTGACGATAACCTCGCCTTGTGGGATTTCGGCGATCATCCGGACATTTCGACGGAAGAGATCGATATTGTCGTTGATTCGGTTCGAATCGAGCGCCGCGATCAACCGGAGAGCGACCGGCAAGAGAATCAACCCCAATCAGGCGGCACAGGTCGTGCGCACTACATTGAGGCCGAGGGGCTCGATGGAATTCCGGTTGCATCCTATCCCGAATGGGATCACGCACTTGGGCTTGAGCGACCTGACTGGACCACCATTCTCGAGCGCGATGCACTGCCGGCGCACGATATGGGCGACTTTGCGCCCGACCACGATGTTATGCGGCGCGTCGATTCCATGACACGCCGTGTCTCGGTTGGCCGCCGCGCTCGCAAAAAGGGCCAGCGCGACGGGGAGATACTCGATCTCGATGCTTGCGTTGCCGCGGTCGTGGCGAGACGTTCTGGCAAAACGCCGGAGGATAGCATTTTTCAAAGGGTTATGCCCGGACCTCACGATCTTTCAATTATTTTGCTGCTCGACCTATCGGAATCGACCGCCGATCTGGACGGCAACGGTCGCTCGGTTCTTGCAGTTGAGCGTGAGGCAGCGACGATTATGGCGCAGACCATGACCTCAGCACATGAAATGCTGGCGATTCATGGTTTCAGTTCAAACGGTCGCGAGAAAGTCTACTATCACCTTATCAAGGATTTCGCAGAGCCGTTCGACGCCGTTACGCACGCGCGCCTCGCAGGGCTCCGCAGCAGTCACTCAACCCGCCTCGGCGCGGCTTTGCGACACGCCTGCTCCTATCTTAGTAACAGGCGGGCCCTCCGCCGCGTGCTCCTTGTGCTGACGGACGGGGAGCCATCCGATACCGATGTCCCCGATCCGGACTACCTCAGGGAGGATGCTCGTCGAGCGGTTCTGTCGGCGCGCAAGATGGGTATCGATGTATTTGCTTTCGCACTCGGCGACAGCTCTTTCCGCCCGCTCGACTCCATTGTGGGCGGGAGGAGGGTGTTGCGAGTTCCCCGCATTGAAACTCTACCAGTGCGGATCAAGCAGCTTTTCGCCGAGCTGACAAAATAAGAAAATATTCCAACTGACCCTTCAGGTAGCGGAGCGAAGATCGCTGCGCTGCTGACCGCGGCCTCCAATTTGTGAGTTTGACTATTCCATAACGAAGGACCGGCGAAATCGATCGGAGGCTAAACGAAATTCCATAACCTTCGATTTGGGAAGCTCATATCAGCGGTCGGGCTAAGCGACGACCTAATTCGCGCCCTAGCACTTGCTCTGGACGCTTGGCCATTATAACGAGGTGTCGGGAAAGGCGCACGAACCCCAAATCTAATTTTTGACCGCGTGTGAACGCCCTAATGCAAGCGTGGACCCTGTTACCAAAACGCCCGCGCGCTGAGGGCGGTCAACGGTTTCCAATCTGCGCAGGAATTTCTAACGTCCAACCTGAACGCGTATTCGATTTTGGCCCCGAGCAAGGTGCTTGATAGAATTCGGCCACTCAAGCCGCAGTTCACGTCGTACAGCTTGATGGCTTCGGGGCGGAGGGCGGAAGAAACCAGGCCGCTGCGCCACGCGCGGAAAAAGAAAAAGAGCCGCCTGGCCCCCAGAACGGCTCTCAGTAGTCCTTGGCCGGGAGGAGCCAAGCGCGTGTGCGACCGTTACCTTGTTTGCCGCCATACCACGCAACGGTAGTGCTGATTCGCCTAAACAACTGTAACCCAGCTGACACACCGCTGATTTTTCAATGGGACAAATATGCCATCTTGTTCCGCACTATCTCCTCATCTCGATGACCGCTGCCGGGCGACTTTCAACTTCTCATGCGGGTCGAGGTCGGAAGCCCAAAGCCACGCGCGGGGGTACCAGTCGTGGCGGTCGTAAATCTCGCTAGCCATGGAGTTGGGGCAGGCGTCGATCCTCGGAACCCGCGGCCGCAGCGGTCTTTCGCGACTGATAGAATTCCAGAACATTCCGAGAGGTTTGGATGTTGAGACGATCGAACTCTTCTCTCATGCTATTGAGGTTTTGCGCGGAGATTCGCTGATCCTTTGCACGAAGAAACAACAACGACATTGTCGTTTCCCAAGAGAAGTCGAGGGCTTTGGCCAGAATCAGTGTCATCTCCCTGTTGTTTTCAATCAACGCACGCTCTACCACGTCGACAGGCAATGAACACAAAAGCGAGAGTCCGACTGTGGCTTCCTCGACTTTATGCGATCGTGCGTATTCAAGGATGCTTTTCTCGGTAAGCTCGCCATACCGGTGCCTGTGTGAGACGATCCGCTTTGCGGTAAAATAGTCCTTCGATGCCGGTCCGAATTTCGAATGGAGGGCGCCGGTTACATCGGTCACCGAAGACAGAATCTGACCTTCGAGATCCGGGCGTTCCTGTGCAAGCTTCTTCTTCACATCGACCGATGCTTTTGCAATCAGTTGCTGAAAAAGATGTCTTGGTATGTCTTTACGGAGGCCAAGTTGCTCGGCGAGAATTGAATCGCTCTCGGAGCGCTTGATCATGTGCAAAAAGCCGAAATCCGAGAAGCAGGCACCGTTGTTCTTCGCAACCGAATTGACAACTTCCCGGTTGCCGCGCGCTACGAGTTCGTCCGTTACCGGAATGGCAAGTGAATTTCGTTTGGATATAGCCAGGAGGTGCGACTGGCTTTTTGTTTTTACGTTGGCAACCAAGGTTCGAACATCAAGCCGCTCGGAGTGCCGAAGGATGGGGCCGGCGACATCGATCGAATCGTCAAAGGCGAGCTTGTTTACGATACTGATCGGCGCATTGTCGGTGCGAGCCAGTCGCTTGGCAAGCTGGGCACGCGCCGCCACTTCAATCTCGCTGGCCAATCGCCCGATTACTTCTCCGAACGTCCAGATTTGATCTTCGGTATACGTGCCGGCGATCAATAAGTCGGTGGTATGCCACAACGCGCGCAGCCGGCTTTCGGCCGATCCTTCCGAGACCGCATCATACAGTTCTTGTAAGAGCGAGTGGGCTTGCACCTGTTACTCCGTAGTTCTTGCTGGATTGAGCGCGATTACTACGCACATGGCACCGGAGCATAAAAACTCGCCGAAGCAAGCGCTAGATCGTGATTACGAAGTAGTAAAGTTGCCGTCTGAATGACCCCAATCTAGCGATTAATCGAAAGTTTTCGGTTAACGGTACGGAGAATACCGATCCCGCGCCAAAAATTTCCCGCGAGAAACAAACAGACTTGGTCAGGTTGAACTCGCCTTCGCAGGTCTCGAGATTCAAAGGTTCAGTATCGGATGTGGTCAATATGCTGCAGGGCGATGTGGTCGGTGGCGCTGCCATCGGTGTGGTTGATCGTGATCATCGCGTGATCACCTTGAGCGAGCGTCAGGTTGTGATCCGACTGCACAGATCCGGTGACCACTAGATCGGTCCAGCTCTGCACGATGTGGCCGTTAGGAGCCATCTCCACGATGTCGAAGCTGGCATTTTGTCCGATGTTGTGCAGGTCGACAGCATCGGTCCAACTGGGGTTGCCGTTAATTGAAGCATCGCCATTGTGGGCATTGATGAAGAACACGTGATTTGTGTCGCCGACCTCGAGGTGGAAGCTCTCGCTGACCGCGATGCCGTGGGCGTCGATTGCCGTTACGGTGATTGGATTGTTGCCGAGGTCGCCTTGGGTCGGTACACCCGAGATGTTGCCGGTATGTGCGTCGATGCTGAGGCCGGAAGGCATCGATCCCGAGAACGTCAGGGTGTCGCCCGCGGCAGGCGCCGCGAAATGGCTGGAACCGTCGAGCGAGAAGTTCTGACCCTGGTAAGCCGTCTGGTCTGCAATCGTCGTTCCGGTTGGTCCGTGGTCGCCGACCTGGAGATTGAAGGTCTCGCTGATCGCCATGCCGTGGGCGTCGGTCGCCGTCACCGTGATCGGGTGGTCGGAAGGAACCGCAGAGATGGTGAACGTGCCAGCCTCGCTTGGGCTCAAAACCCCATGGGGATTGAGGGTTTCCAGCAAGTACTGACCGTTGTCATAAAATATGTTGTATTCGTAGTTGTTCGATGTGAACAGCACGCCACCGTAATCGACCAGCGGGCTGCTGCTCGCGTACAGGATGTTATCGTAAATCCAGATGCCGTCCGGACTTATCGATCCGGTTGCATGGCTGGGATTGTCGACGAGACTGCTGATCGTCGCGCCATCCGGCCCAACGACGGATCCGGTAATCCCGGTGATGTCAAATCCTCCGGCGGCATCCAGCGATTGGCTGGTCGCAAGCTGGCCGGTAACCGTGAAATTGGCGTCGAGCGACGTAAAGGTGAAATTATATTGGTGGGCGCTGCTGGTAAAGTCAGCGTCCGTCGGCATGCCGGAGATCACGCCGGTATGGGGGTTGATGCTGAGGCCGGCCGGCAAGGACGCGGAGAAGGTCAGCGCGTCGCCGGCAGCCGGAGCTGTGAAGTTGCTGGCGACGTTAAATGAGAAGGCTTGGCCCTCGAATGCGGTCTGGTTTGCAATCGCGGTTGCGGTCGGGCCGCTGTCGGCGACCTGAAGGTGGAAGGTTTCGCTGATTGCCTTGCCATGGGCGTCGGTCGCCGTCACCGTGATTGCATCGTTGCCGAAGTCGCTGTCTGTCGGGACGCCGGAAATGACGCCGGTGTGGGCATTGATGCTGAGACCGGTCGGCAATGATCCCGAGAAGGTCAGGGCGTCGCCGGCGGCAGGGGCGACGAAGTGGCTGGAGACGTCAAGCGA
>JBDTKD010000045.1:0-4181 GCA_039935515.1 Bradyrhizobium sp. | reverse complement strand
TGTCGGCGTTCCAGCCGGATACCCGCACGCTCCACATCTCGACTTCGGTCACCATGGCGCTGTCGGCGACGCGCGACACCACGAATACCGGCAGCGCGGCCGGATGATCGGCGCGTTCGACGAAGGGCAGCCGGGCGATGATCTTCGGCGTCCCCTCCGCCTCGAGCGCGATCCACCACGGGGTACGGCTCGAGGTGGCGGAGACGAGTGCCAGGTCGCCCTTCGACCTCGCGACCGCCTCAACCGCGGCGGTGGCACTGAAATGCGACACATAGGGAACGGTGAAGCCGAAATGGAATCGCGCCGAATCCCGCATCGCGGACTCGCCGTGCGAGACGTCGGCATGGATCGAAAACGGCGCCTGCACATAGGTGAAGGTCGAGATGATGACGCGCCAGATGCTCTCGACCGTGTCGAGCGGCAGGATGCCGCGGTGGCGTTGCACCAGCCGGCGCATCATGTCGGCCTCCCGCGCCGGGCGGAACGCGGAGCCGACTTCCTGGGTCTGTTTCACCGAAATCAGACGATCGATGATATCGCCCCGCGCCATCAGCAGGCTGTGGACCTGCGCATCGATGGCGTCGATCTCCTTGCGCAGTACCTCGAGCGAGGGCGGGGCGGGGGGCGGTTGCGGCATCTTCAGACCTTCGGGCCGGATCGGGCAAGTTCGACCGGCAGACCACGGTACTGATTAGGTAAGACGGCCGCCGAAAGCAAAGAGAAACCTTGCATGTCGGGTCGGTGCTCGGTGGCTCGGGGCTCGCGGCAGGCGCTGGCCCGCCTTGACGAAGAGCCTGCCCCGGACTAGTTTTAGGGTCGTTCCGTGGTCATTTGAGCCGGCCGGCTTGCAGCCACGTTAAACAATTCGCTAAACAGGCCGGGGACAGATGTGATCCCGGCCGAACCCGTGTTCAGGCCGGGTTTTTTATGGCCTGATTTCGGATGTTGGTCTGTGATGCCTCCGAAGGAGGGCGGTGCCAGGATGGTCAACGTGCAATCGATACCGAGCCCGGCGATTCATGCGGAGGATCGCGCGCATGAGGCGGATCACCCGAGTTCGCTGCTGGCGCTGTTTGGCGCGGAGCAGCCGCTGAAGCTCGACTGCGGCATCGATCTGGCGCCGTTCCAGATCGCCTACAACCTTTATGGCGAACTGAATGCGGAGCGTTCCAACGCGATTCTGGTCCTGCATGCGCTGACCGGCGATCAGCATGTCGCCAACGTTCATCCGGTCACCGGCAAGCCGGGTTGGTGGGAGACCATGGTGGGGCCCGGGCGACCGCTCGACACCAACCGATATTTCATCATTAGCTCGAATGTGATCGGCGGTTGCATGGGCTCGACCGGACCGGCCTCGACCAACCCGGCCACCGGCAAAGCATGGGGATTGGATTTCCCGATCATCACCATTCCCGACATGGTGCGCGCGCAGGCCATGCTGATCGATCGGCTCGGCATCGAGACCCTGTTCTGCGTGGTCGGCGGTTCGATGGGCGGCATGCAGGCGCTGCAATGGACGGCGGCCTATCCGAAGCGCGTGTTCTCGGCATTGGCGGTGGCGTGCAGCACGCGGCACTCGGCGCAGAACATCGCATTCCACGAGCTCGGCCGGCAGGCCGTGATGGCCGACCCGGACTGGCGGCACGGCCGCTATTTCGAGCAAGGCAGCTTTCCGCATCGCGGCCTCGGGGTGGCGCGAATGGCCGCGCATATCACGTACCTGTCGGACGCCGCCCTGCACCGCAAGTTCGGGCGGCGGATGCAGGATCGCGAGTTGCCGACGTTTTCGTTCGATGCGGATTTCCAGGTGGAGAGCTATTTGCGCTACCATGGTTCGTCCTTTGTCGAGCGGTTCGACGCCAACAGCTATCTCTATCTGACGCGGGCGATGGATTATTTCGACATCGCCGCCGATCATGACGGCGTGCTGGCGCGGGCGTTTCGCGACGTCCAGACCCGGTTCTGCGTGGTGTCGTTCACCAGCGACTGGCTGTTTCCGACCTCGGAGTCGCGCGCGATCGTGCACGCGCTCAACGCCTCGAGCGCAAGGGTGTCGTTCGCGGAGATCGAGACCGATCGCGGTCACGACGCGTTCCTGCTCGACGTGCCGGAGTTTTTCGACATCTCCCGGGCGTTTCTGGAATCGGCGGGCAAGGCGCGCGGCCTGACCGTGGATGGGCGACCGACATGAGCCTGCAGCAGCAAACCTTGCCGCTGGCCAGTCCTCTGGCGCGCGGCAGCGAAGGCTATCGCGGCGATCACCTGCTGGTCGCCGAGATGGTCGAGCGCGGTTCCAAGGTGCTCGACGTCGGCTGCGGCGACGGCGATCTGCTGCAACTGCTGGAAACGCGGGGCATCGACGGGCGTGGCATCGAGCTGTCGCGCGAGGGCGTCAATCGCTGCGTCGCCAAGGGCCTTGCGGTGGTGCAGGGCGACGCCGACACCGACCTCGTCAACTATCCCGACGACGCCTTCGACTATGTGATCCTGTCGCAGACGCTGCAGGCGACGCGGCAGCCGCGCGTGGTGCTGGAGAACCTGCTGCGAATCGGACGCCGCGCCATCGTGTCGTTTCCCAATTTCGGCTTCTGGAAAATGCGGCTGCAACTTTTGGTCGGCGGCCATATGCCGCGCACCGAAAACCTGCCGGCGACCTGGTATGACACGCCGAACATCCATTTCTGTACCATCAAGGATTTCGTGCAGCTCTGCGACGAGATCAACGTCAAGATGGAGCGCGCGGTCGCACTCGATCTGTACGGCCGCCCGCTCCGGCTCAGCATGCCCTGGTGGTTCTGGAACATGTTCGGCGAACAGGGCGTGTTCCTGCTCAGCCGCGCCGGCTAGCAGGGCAGCGCTCGAAAAACCGTAGCCGGGATGGAGCGCAGCGCAATCCGGGAATCGCGAAGCGGGCGAGACCGCCCCCGGATTTCACTGCGCTGCATCCGGGCTACAATTCTCACCGTTATTGCAGCACAGGGAGGGCGGAATGACGGGCAGGGCCTAACCCGGCGCCAGCGACCTCGGGTCGCGAACCGGCCAGCGCCCGGCCTCGACCAGCGCAATGAAGCGCTCGACCATTTCGTTGAACAGCGCCGGCTCCTCGAGATTGAGCACATGACCCGACTTCGGAAAGAACGTCAGCCCGGCGGCGGGAAGCTGTCGCTTCAGGAACAGGCTGGGCTCGACGCAGGAATCGTCCTCGTCGCCACAGATGATCAGGGCCGGCGTCGCGACTTTGCGGATCGCCTCGGTCAGCGTGTAGATCGAGGGCCGGCCGCCCTGAAAGCCGCGCATGGTGTGGGCGGAGCCCCTGGAATCGTGCCGGGCCAGTGCGCTGTAGAAATCCGCATGTCCGCGCGGGTCCTTGATCAGGAAGGGAATCCGGCCCGGCGCCTCGCGCGTGACTTTCGCGACCTCGGCGGAGCCGATGGTCGCGAATTGCTCGGCGGTGGCCTGGCATTGCCTGCGGAAGGCGTCGAGGTTGTTGAGGTCGGACCCGGAGCCGACGCCGGCCAGGGTCATCGACAGCGCGCGGTCGGGCGCGTTGAGCGCGATCTGCAGCGACGAATAGGATCCCATCGACAGGCCGACCAGATGCGCCCTGGCGATCCCGAGATGATCGAGCACGGCTAGCGCGTCGGTGTAGAAATGCCGGTAGGTATAGGCCTCCGGCGACGGCGGCACATCGGACGGCGCATAGCCGCGGGCGGAATAGGCGATGCAGCGGTGGCCGCGCGCGAAATAGCGCATCTGCGGCTCCCAATTGGAGTGGTCGGCGGCGAATTCGTGCAGGAAGATGATCGGTGTCCCGCCGCCGGTCTCCTCGAAATAGAGCCGGACATGATCGCTGGTGACGGCATAGGGCATTGGGCTGTTCCTTCTCGCGGGCGGGGTGCGAAAATCGCAGTTAATGCTCGCGCCTGCAATGCGGCGATGCCGGGCTTTTTTCGCCACGAAACGATCGCGCAAAGGCCCCGGAATCAGTCGTGCCTTGCCAGAGCATGGTAAAGGCGCGTCAACAGGTGGCCCGGTCGGAGCAGCCGGCTTGGCGGGGTGCGGAAGCCGACGCACGAATTTGTGAAGACGGCCCTTCCGTTTGGCGAACCCTGTTCCCACATTTGCCTCAAGCCGGCGTAAGCGTCGGCGACGACCGCTGGCTCGTTGAGGAAAGTCAATGC
>JBDTKD010000044.1:0-7069 GCA_039935515.1 Bradyrhizobium sp. | reverse complement strand
CATATGGCGAGACATCGCCCGCATGGGAAGGTGCCGGCGCCGGATCGCCTCGTTCCCTCGCCTGGGATTTTCGCCGCTTGAGGTTTTCGCGCAACGCCCGTTTCAGTCGATCCCGCCTGGAATCCTTGCCTGGATCGCTGACCGGGCGTTTCGCCGCGGCGCGGTCTTGCCCCTCGCGTTTATCCTTCTCATCCGTCATCGTAGACCCGTTCGATGGCCTCGCCGCTGGCGGGGCAGGATTGGAGCATAGACCGATGGGCGAACGACCCGCACTGGCGCCGTTGCCGCAGCAATGCCTGGAAGGCTGGCACCGCTTCGTGGCCTCGGGCGACCCGACGCTGCTGCCGCCTCTGCTGTCGGAGCATATCGTGTTTCGCTCGCCATTCGTGCAATCCCCGATTCCCGGACGGTCCGCGGCCCTGCTGGTGCTGACCACGGTAGTGCAGATTTTCGAGAATTTTCGCTATCACCGCAGCTTTGTCGCGGGCCCGCACGACGCCGCACTGGAATTTGCCGCCAATATCGGCAGATGGCAGCTCAAGGGCGTCGATCTCATCAAATTCAACGAGGCCGGCGAAATGGTTGAATTCGAGGTCATGATCCGCCCGATCAAGGCGCTGCAGGCGCTGGGCGAGGAGATGGGGAACCGGATCGGCCCGCAACTCGCCCAGTTGAAGCAGGCCGCCGCCGTTCCGCGTTGATCCGGCCGCTTTTTGCCGGTGCCGCGAGCCGGCCCCGCGCTTGCGCGAGCGGTGGCCATGTGGCAAGGATCGGCCGCCTTGTCGGGCCGATTTGGCCGATTCCCGTGATCCGGGGCACGCTGCCGTAGCTCAGTGGTAGAGCACTCCATTGGTAATGGAGAGGTCGACAGTTCAATCCTGTCTGGCAGCACCAGTCTATAACATTGAAATACTTAATGTTTTTTGGTCGGCGTTGATAACGCCGGTCCTGCGAATGGACCACGGAACCACGGGTAACCACGACGCTCTTTATGGTTTGTCCGGTTCGTGTGCAGCGGCCATTGTTATCCATTGTTCAAGAGCCGCGAGGCTTCGAAAAGCAAGGTTTGAGCCCGGAGCGGCAGAAGGCCGCGCTGCAGGCAATTCATCGAGAGTGCAGAGTTTTTCGTTCGAAATTTTTTCCCGATGGAATCGATATGCCAATCAATTTGCCACCTGACCTCACCGCGACTCAGGCTGCCCCATGGCTGGACCAGCAATTGTTCGTCGGCAAGCCCATCTACAATACGGGTCAGGTCCTCACTATTCAAGGCAGGCTCCGCGTAGACCTGTTCGAGATTGCGTTGCGCGAGACGGTTGCGGAAAGCCCCGGCCTGCGGCTGCCGCCGCGGTCTGCCCCCGCATCCTTTGATTTGACATTGCTTGACTTCCGCGAGGAGGAGAATCCGCTCGCCACAGCGGAGGACTGGATGCGGGCCGAGATGGGCCGTGTAATAGCGTTGGACGATCCTGCGCTCTTTCGTTTCGCGCTGATCAGGATCGGCGAGAACCAAACGCTCTGGTTCCAGAAATATCATCACATCATCATCGATGCGACTGGCCGGCGGCTCCTCAGCGCCCGGACCGCGCGCCGCTATCGCGCGTTGCGGTTTGGCGAGCCTTTGCCGGCGATGGACGCCGCCACACCCGAAGAACTGCTCGATGTGGAACGGCGGTACAGCGATTCAAGCAGCCATGAAGCTGATCGCAGCTATTGGCTGCAACAATTCGCCAAATGGGCCGGCCCGCTTCACGAAGCCAATCGGCAAAACACCGAGCGCATCAAGTCTGGTCGTCATGCACGGATCAGCTTCAGCCTAAAGCGTGCTGATTTCACGCGACTGGATAAGGCAGCGAGCCGGACAGGATCATCTGCGTTCCGGGCCATCATCGCGCTGACTTTCGCCGCGTTCGCGCGCCTGTACGATCGTTATGACATCGTGTTGGGCCTCGAACTCGCCAACCGTGCTGACGAGAGAACAAAGCAGACGATCGGGTTTGTGGCGCGGCCGCTGCCAATGTTTTTGACGCTCGCTCCTGCCATGACCATCGCCGATGCACTGAGCGAAATCGAAAAAATACGGGCGGGAAACTACCCGCACCGGCATTTTCCGATTCAGGAACTCGCCAGGGACCTTGGGATCACCCGAAAAGGCCACCATGGCCTGTTCGATATCATCGTCAACTACATTCCGGCAGCATACGATTTCGGATTTGAGGACTTTCCCGTCGAAATCACCAATCTCTCCTACGGCTTCAGTTCGCCGTGGACTGTGACGATCGCGGATACCGGTCCTGGGCATGATCTCGACGTGAGCATCGATACTGATCCCGGCCTGATCCCTGCGGACATGGCGGCGCGACTGGCCACTTCCCTGGAGAAGTTACTGCTGCAGGGCCTGGAGGATCCCGCTTGCCCCCTCGCCTCGTTGCCGATCATGCCGCAGGCAATGCGGGAAAAGGTTCTGGGATTCGCTGCCGGGAAGGCCGTCGCATTGCCGGAAGGAACAACGCTTGCCGGGCTCTGCGCCGCCCAGGCGGAAAAGACGCCGGATGCCATCGCGCTGATGTACGGCGAGCAGTCATTGAGTTTTGCCACCATGCATGAGCAGGCCGCGCGCCTGGCGCGCAGACTAGCGTTTCATGGTGTCAGGCCGGGCGTGGTGGTTGGTATCGCGCTGGCTCGCACACCCGCCATGGTCATCGCGGTACTTGCCGTTCACAAGGCCGGCGGGGCCTATCTGGCTCTTGATCCCTCGTATCCGGCGGAGCGGATACGTTTCATTGTCGCGGACGCCGCCGCGCCGGTCATTCTTACCAACACCACGCTTGCACCGCTGTTTGCAGAAAGTGGCGCCCGGTTGTTGCTCGAAACCGAGCCGGACAATATCGAAGCTGAAAGTGCCGATCCTGTCGCCGCGGGTCCTGGCGACCTCGCATACGTGCTCTATACCTCGGGTTCGACAGGCCGTCCAAAGGCGGTCGGCATCGAGCATCGCAATCTGATAAATCTGATCAGCTGGGGCCGCTCCATCGTCTCGGACGCGGACTTGCGAGGCCTGCTGTTTTCGACTTCGCTCAATTTCGATCTTTCGGCCTTCGAGATGTTCCTGCCGCTCGTCCATGGCGGCTGCATCATATTGGTGGAGAATCTGCTGACCCTCCAGTCGGCCCCGCAGCGTGATAAAATCCGCTTGATCAATACCGGACCGTCATTGTTTGACGTGTTGCTGCGTGCCGGTGACCTTCCCCCCGAACTCACAACCGTTATTCTGGCAGGCGAGAAGCTGCCGCGTCGTCTGGCCACATCCATATTCGGCGCCGCGCCCGGCATCAGGTTGCTCAATTGCTACGGTCCCACCGAGACAACGGTCTATTCGAGCTGCGCCTTCATCGACCCGGCAGACCGTTCGGAGCCGACGATCGGGCGCGCGATTTGGAACACGACACTGTGTGTCCTGGACAGCGGGCGCGCCCTGGTGCCGCCGAGTACCGAAGGAGAGCTGTTCATTGGCGGCGCGGGGGTGGCGCGCGGCTATCTCGGCCGGCCTGATCTGACCGTCGAACGCTTCTTGCCCAATCCGTACGGCCCGGGACACCTCTACCGCACGGGCGACCGCGTGCGCTGGCGGTCAGACGGCGAACTCGAATTCCTCGGCAGAGCCGACGACCAGTTGAAGATCAATGGCATCCGCATCGAACCCGGAGAAATCGAGGCAGCTCTGGTGGCGCTGCCAGGGATCGCCGCCGCGGTTGTCACCCTCTGCGAAGATGCCGCCCACGTGCGCCGACTCATCGCGTATCTCGTTTCCTCTTCGGGATCATCTCAAGCGGAGGAAAATGTGCGTGCTGCGCTGGCGCGGCAATTGCCGCGGAACATGGTGCCGACGTTCTATATCTGGCTTGACGCGTTGCCGATGACGCCCAACGGCAAGCTTGACCGCAAGGCGTTGCCGGCGCCGCCGCGCGAGGAATCGCGGTCTCGCAGCACGCTGCTGCCAGAGACCGGAATGGAGCGCGAGATCGCGGCAATCTGGCAGGATTTGCTGCGGGTTTCACCGATTGATGTCGAATCCGACTTTTTCGCCCTTGGCGGTGATTCTCTCGCGCTGCTCAGCTTGTTCGCCACCATCGAAGCCCGGTTCGGCCGACGACTCACGGTTGACGTGCTTGCCGGTGGCCTGACTGTCTCGCGGCTTGCGCAATTGCTCTCGGATGACGAACCGCTGCAAGCTACAGATGATCCGGTCGTGGCGCTTCAGCCCTCCGGCCGTCGTCCGCCTTTCTTCTGTGTTCACGGGATCGGGGGCGACGTGGTGCACCTGCATCGCCTCGCCGTGCATATGGGCACCGATCGTCCTTTTTTCGAAATTCGCCGGGGATCCGAAGCGCGCCTGACCGACTCCATCAGCCAGATCGCCGCGCGTTACATCTCGACAATGCTGACTCATCAACCCGTGGGACCATTCTACCTTGGGGGCTATTCTTTTGGCGCGATCGTCGCCTACGAGATGGCGGTTCAACTTGCGCGGCAAGGACACGAGGTCGGTCTCCTTGCGATCATAGATCAGCGTAAGCCCGGCTGGCGTCTTACAGCCCTCAATGCGCTACCGGCCCTGCACCGGCTCATCGTCCGGGTACCAGGCCGTATACGCGACGAATTTGACAAGGCTTCCTCGACCAACCGGATTAAACGCATCGGGCAGTTGTTATCGAGTTGGTCGAAAACAGCACTCGGTCATCTACCCGACGCGGTGTCCCTGGTGGGCCACCGCAGTGAGACAGACTATGCCCAATTGGATGCCCATCTGCGAGCAATGCGAGATTACAAGCCGAAGCCCTTGTCCGTGCCGATAACTCTCATCAGAGCGAACGAGCAATTGCTGTCCCACCTGGTGCTGGATTCGACTTTGGGTTGGAGCGACCTGGCCAAAAGCGAGGTGACGGTCCGTATCATACCGGGAAACCACATCGCCATAACCACGGAGCCGCTAGTCCGACAGCTCGCGAAAACCTTGTCGGACGAGCTTGATGCCGCGCAGAAAACTGCCGAAACGCGCCGAATATCCTGAATGGAGATGTTGGTATCAGCGGCGTGCGGGTGAACGCTGTGAATGCACGGTCTCTTTTTTTGCGAGCGCTGCTTGCGCAACAAACGAGGATGTCTCGCCGCTAAAGATAAAGATGAGCACTGAAAGTCCCGATTCGAGATGAATCCTTGCGCCTGACTGCTCGCGAGTTGTAGAAAATCCCGGATGGAAATATCTCGCCGATGAGCATCGCGAAGCGATGCGTCTCGAAGGATGAAGCCATTGAGGTGGAAATTGCACAGATCTTCGGATTGCGCGCCGCTCGGGCTCGATCAACAGACCTCGTCATGTAACGCATCCGTGAATGACGGCATTGTCTTGCTCGCGAAAATGCGAGCGCCGCCGTCTGCTTTAGCCCTTCGTCGCAGAAATTAAGGCTTCTTTCGGATTTCATTAAGGCGCCATTAAGCACGCGATTCTGTTGTTTCCATCGGAGGTTTGGTTCTCCCCCGGTGTGACCTCCCGGTGACAGCATTTTATGCAAAAGCTGGCTATCTCCGCGCCATGGATGGAGTCGCGATGCGGCTGATCTCAATAATCTGTTGGAGAATAGAAAATGAAAAAGATTCTACTGGGTACTGTGGCGCTCGTCGTTTTCGGCGCGACCGTGCCCGCACTGGCGGCTGATCTTGCGCCGCGCACCTACACCAAGGCTCCGGCCTATATGGCGCCGATCTACAACTGGACCGGCTTCTACATCGGCGGTCACGTCGGCGGCGCGTTCGCGGGCAATGACAGCCTGACCGGCAGCGACGGCCGCTTCCTCGGCGGTATCCAGGGCGGCGCCGACTATCAGTTCGCCAGCAACTGGGTGCTCGGCGTCGAGGCGCAGTACAGCTGGATGAGCAACAACAACTCCGGCGTGCTGTTCCCGGGTGGCACGCTCATCACCACCAACAGCAACGAGCTTGGATCGGTCACCGGCCGGCTCGGCTACTCCTTTGGTCCGGCGCTGCTATATGCCAAGGGCGGTTATGCCTTCAAGAATGGCGACCAAATCGCCGCGAGCGTTGGCGGCGTGCCGGTGGCCTTCACCACCGACGGCGGCCATCGCGACGGCTACACCGTCGGCGCCGGTCTCGAATACATGTTCGCCCCGAACTGGTCCGCCAAGATCGAATACCAGTATTACAATTTCGGCAGCGGCACCTTCCTGACCGGCCCAGCCGACATCGCCGGAACCCATTTCACCGACGACGAGCAAACGGTGAAGGCTGGCCTGAACTATCGCTTCAACTGGGGTGGCCCGGTCGTCGCGCGGTATTGATCGCTACTGATCGAGACTTCGGAAGGGCCGGCCTCGCGCCGGCCCTTTTTGTTTTACCCGCCCAAAATTAAGCAAATCGCTTCAATGCTCCCGATTTTGTTAACCGGGTAACGCGATACTGCCGCCGGACGGCTGATCCGGGGATCAAAGCAGGGGTGGGCGGAAGCATGGCGGCACGATCCATTAACCGGAAATCCTGGAGTGCTTCCGGCATCCTTAGCCTTCTGCGTCCCCGTTGGGGCGTCAAAGGCAGCCTGTTTGCCGCCTTCGCCGTAATCGCCGGCATGGCGATTGTCATCAGCGCCGGCGCCGGCATGGCGCTCGGACATCTCGGCGGGACCATGGTCGATCTGAGCGGGCGGGACATTCCGCGCCTCGCCGCCAGCCTGCAGCTTGCCGCCGAGAGCGCGAGCCTCGCCAGTCAGGGGCCGGACCTGTTGGCTTCGCGGAGCCAGCAGACGCTGGACGAGCGCTCCAGGAAAATGAAGGAAACCCAGCAGGTCACGGTGGAGAAGCTCGGCGAGATCATTGAACTCGGCGCCGACAAGGCCGTCATCGCGGCGCTCAGCGAGACCGTCAAGAACATTGACGACAACATCAATAGCCTCGGCTCCGCGGCGCACGAGCGGCTCGACCTTGCTGCCCAGCGTGACAGCCAATACGGCGCCCTGCGCCGGGCGCAGACCGGCTTCGTCGCCGCCGCCAGCCCTGCC
>JBDTKD010000043.1:0-3857 GCA_039935515.1 Bradyrhizobium sp. | reverse complement strand
ACCGACCTCCTGATCTTTGCCGGGATCGCCGGCGCCATCCTGCTGGGCACGCGCTGGGCACAGCTCGGCCGCAGGCTGATGGTCGCCTCCCTCCTGCTGCTCGCGATATGCGGGTTTTCGCCGCTCGGCAATTGGCTGCTCTACCCGCTGGAATCCCGATTTCCCGCCTGGGACGCCGCGCGGGGCGCGCCGAACGGCATTGTCGTGCTCGGCGGGTCGATCGATGCGGATATTTCGGCGGCGCATGGCGTGGCCATCGTCCGCGGGGCGGCCGACCGCATCGTCGCAGCCGCTGCGCTGGCCCACCAATACCCGAACGCCCGCATCGTCTTTACCGGAGGAAGCTCCAATTTGATCGCGAACGGCCCCCGGGAAGCCGATTACGCCGCCGAGATTTTCGAGCGTCTCGGCGTACCCCGCGAGCGGCTGACCATGGAGCGGCGCTCGCGCAACACCGAGGAAAATGCCGAATTCACCAAGGCGATTGCCGCGCCGAAAAACGGCGAGCGATGGCTGCTGGTGACGTCCGCCTACCACATGCCGCGATCGGTCGGGCTGTTCCGAAAGGCAGGCTTTGCCGTGGAGCCCTATCCGGTCGACTGGCGGGTCGGCAACAGGGCGGATCTGCTGCGGTTTTCGGCCTTCGCGCTCGAAGGCCTGCAGCGCACGGACCTCGCAATGCATGAATGGATCGGCCTGCTGGCCTATCGGCTGACCGGAAAGACCAGCCAGTTGCTGCCGGGACCCGATCCGGAGTAAGGGTGCGGCGGTCGCGTCGCCGTTCACGGAGTTTCAGATGCAACAAGCAGCCACGCAGCAGGAAACCTTCGATTGGGCCGCCATGGCCGCGGACCTCAACAATCTGCTCCGCCTCAAGACCACCGTGATCGGCATGAAGATGTTTGCGCGGGTGGAGGAGATGACGGCGATACCGAAAATCCGGCGGCCGACCGCCATCCATACCACCGACCAGATCGTCAGCATGGCCTCGCGGCTGGGCTGGACCGTCGGCATCACCGCGGATGATCTCGTCGGGGCGCAATGCCGCGCGGTGATCGGGCTGGCGCCGCAGGACGAGACCTGGCTTGCCGGCCAATCCTATGTCGGGGTCTGGCACGGCACCGCCGAGGACGCGCGCAAGCGCCAGGAAGCGCTGGATGTCGTGGCCTACGGCCAGTATCGGGCGCTGGCGGTCAGCCCCTTGACCAGCGGCCGGCTCGACCCGCCGGATATCTGCCTGGTCTATGCGACGCCGGGCCAGATGATCATCCTGATCAACGGGCTGCAATATACCGGCTACAAAAAATTCGAATGGGGCGTGGTCGGCGAGACCGCGTGCGCCGATTCATGGGGGCGGGCGCTCAAGACCGGCGAGCCCAGCCTGTCGCTGCCGTGTTTCGCCGAGCGGCGCTATGGCGGCGTGCCGGACGAGGAGCTGCTGATGGCGCTGTCGCCCAAACATCTCGCCAAGGCGATCGACGGCATGAAGGCGCTGGCGAAAAACGGTCTGCGCTATCCGATCGCGCCCTATGGCATCCAAAGCGATGTCCGGGCCGGCATGGGCGTGTCGTACGGCAAGAAGCAGAGTTAAACTACATCGCCGTACGAAGTCGTCTCAGATACTAGCGTTCATTTTTTTCATCTGGGCCCCATAACGGATCAGGTATGTAGAAGTTTAGTTCACTGTTTGCCGGAGTAAGGCTGTTAATGCCACTTCCATCGGGACTAAAGAATGTTCCTCGGAAACCCGTCTTTTTGATTTGGTCGGCATAATACTTATAAACAAATTGGTTGTAGGACGCAGCAATTTTGTCGGTATCGGCCGAAACGCTCGCGAAGAGTTTCCGCTTTAGCGCTTGCAGCGTCTCTGTTTCTGCAAGGACGTGAGTGGCCTCCTCCGAAAGGAACTTGATGTCGTCGATCACATTGAGGATACGCAATCCATTGGATTCTTCGTCTACGATACCCGCATCAGTCTGAAAGCGTGCAATCTGTCGTTCGAAGTCAGCATGATTGGGTAATTCTGGATGCGCTGAGAGCAATTTAAAAATGGACGGATACTTAGAGGCCTTATTCTGCTGCTCGACCGTAAGTTTGGATTTGATGTTATCAACTTGCTTTGCAAAACTCTCATGGTCGTGGTTCAATCGGCCATTCAAGTACACTATCAATCCTGCAATGATGAGCTCCTCCTGAGCCTGTGCTTCATAGGTCTTACGCACGGACTCAAATTTGCTTTTTTCGTCAGATAACGTCTGCTCAACGTGATATTTGATCCAGCTATTAAGCCCGAGTAACGCCAGCAATCCGGCGACCGTGAGGGTTGATGCGATGAGGACCCAAAGTTTCTTACTGAATGAACTCCACAACCGAAGTTCAATATATTCCCAGGTCTCTTGATTGAGCGTAGGGATAAGCGGTTCGGGCAGTGGCGATCCCGCTGATGGTGATCCTTCTGATTTCTCATCTTTTGCGAGACTAATGTCCATTTGGATGTGCCGCCATTGTCGGTCGTAGTGAGGATTTAGCTTGCTGCGACGTGCCCTCGCATATAGCCACGCGAAACTCTCTGCTTTAACTCGCGCTCCAAAAATTCATTCGCAACAATCAACGCCTTCACGGCTTCGCGAGCGTCACCGCCGCAAGCCGCGATTGCCTGATCCGCATCCGCGTCCAATTGGTCCGCGCCCGGTTGCGGATTTGGCGCGGAAATTTGCGGCATCGGTTAGCAATTCTGCCTTGGGGATAAGGTAAAATGTTCTCATTATGTTCTTGCAATGCCAATAGGCGAGCTATATCGGGGTGTTCGCGTTCACGTTGTCCTTTTGCGAGGGTGTCATGGCCAGAAGCGTGTTTTTTAGTTTTCACTACCAACGCGATATCGTTCGGGTGAATCAAATCAGAAATTTACCTGAAGTCGTTGATAAGGCCGCAGCCGGATTCAAGGACAGTTCATTGTGGGAAGAAGCGAAGAAGAAGAGCGATGAGGCGGTAAAGAAACTCATTGACGACGGACTTCACGGGACCAGCGTAACCGTGGTCTGTATCGGTGCGCAGACCGCCGGGAGAAAGTTCATTAATTACGAAATTCAAAAGTCAATCGACCGAGGGAACGGCATTATTGGCGTCCAAATTCATCATCTAAAAAACTTTGCTGGTGAAACGGATGCAGCCGGAGCAACGCCTGCTTTGCTAACCAAGCATGGATATAACGTATATAAGTATGACGACCATGCGAAACTGAAGTCATGGATCGAAGCTGCGGCCAAGGCGGCAGGAAAGTAGCTTACGTTGTCGCGGGTAAAAAGTACGCGAGACATTTTCTTAGAGGAGTTTCCGGCAGCTCTTTGCGATGAGACGGCGACGGTATTTATCGGTGCTGGTGTCTCGATAGCGGCTGGCTATCCGTCATGGAAAAAATTGCTTCAAGAAATTGGAGCAGAGCTTGGGGTAGATAGTGGCGATGTTTCCGATCTCGCTGCATTGGCCCAATGGCACATTCGGCAAAGGGCAGGTGCAACGAGGATAAGGCAGGTTATTCGTGACGAAATTGGGGTTGAGCACGCGGTTCCAAATAGTTTGGAGGTAATTGCGCGTTTGCCGCTGAGGCACGTTTGGACGACAAACTATGACAAACTGATAGAAAGGGCGTTCGCTTCAATCGGTCGCCCGCTGGACATTATTTCTTCGGGTGAGGATATTGCACTTAAGCCCAGAGCTGGCGCAGTTCGTCTTTACAAGATGCATGGGTCGGTAGATCGACTGAAAGATGTCGTAATTTCGACCGATGACTATGAGCTTTTCAGAAACAGGCGAGGGGCATTCCTCCCGTTGCTTCACGCTCATTTGTCGAGTTT
>JBDTKD010000042.1:0-4138 GCA_039935515.1 Bradyrhizobium sp. | reverse complement strand
GCGCTCAAATCGTCGGGCATCGCCTGGGACGACCGCGCGCTCGATGGATGGCTGACCAATCCGCAAGTCATGGTGCCCGGCAACGATATGCTCTTCGAAGGCATCAAGGATGGTCGCGTTCGCGCGGACCTGCTGGCCTTCCTCAAGGAAGCCACCAGGCCCGGAGTGCCGCTGCAGACGGCGCAGCAGGGAGGCATGGGCGGAATGATGGGGGGCGGAGGCGACCCCAATCTGAAAACGCTGGAACCGGACAAACAGGTCAAAGCCATCAGCTATTGCCGCGACAGCTACCGCGTAACGACGGCCGACGGCAAAACGCGGGCCTTCTGGGAACACAATCTGCGGTTCATGACTGACTCGAGCGAGAAAGGGCCGGAGAAAGGCGCGCCGGCAATCATGCCAGCGGGGATGATGGGCGACAGGGCCGCGGTGATCTTCGCCGCACCGCAGGAAATCACCGGGATGATCGAACCACGATGCTGAGACGATACCGGCAGCGTGGCTAAGGAGTGCTCGATGGGCTTCTACAGCGACATTGTCCTGCCGCGGCTTTGTGATCTTGCGATGCGCAACAAGCAGCTCGTGCCTTTCCGCGAACGTGTGATTGGTGCGGCAGAGGGCAGGGTGCTTGAAATCGGCGTTGGCTCGGGAATAAACCTTCCGTTCTATCGCTCGCCGGTGCGGGAGGTCCTGGCGCTCGAACCGGCAGCAAGGCTTATGACCATGGCTCGAAGCGCGCCACGTGTGACAAGTATGCCTGTCAGCTTCCTCGGGGCTTCTGCCGAGGCCATTCCGCTCGACAAATATAGCGTCGATACCATCGTCACGACCTGGACGTTGTGTTCGATTCCGCAGGCCGGCGCGGCGCTCGCAGAAATGCGGCGGGTCCTGCGGCCGGGCGGCAAGCTCTTGTTCGTCGAGCACGGCCTGGCACCCGATGAGGCCGTGCATCGCTGGCAAGATCGGTTGACGCCGGCCTGGCGGTATATCAGCGGTGGCTGTCACCTCAACCGCCCGATCCGCTCCATGATCGACGCCGCGGGATTCCGCATCGATCGGATCGAAACGGGCTATATGCCAGGACCCAAGCCGATGACCTTCATGTACGAGGGTAGCGCACGGCCAATGTGATGGTGCCGATACATCAGATATTGTCGCGATTTCTCGCGGCGGCAAAGCCACGTTGCTTTTTGGGGAGCGCAATCTGCGCTTCGTGACCGACTTGGATGATCTGAAAAGGCGCGCCGGCAATCATGCCGGCCGAAATGAGGGGATCACCTTTGGTCCAGTGGGCGTTCGGGTGGCTATATGTCGCCGCTGGACGCGCCTGTACGCCGGGGACGTTGGGTGATATGCTTCCATGAACAGGACAGCAGTCGCACTCCACTGGCCATCGCATGGCTTTACGGAGCGATGCAGATCGTTCAGATCAAATCTGGATTCCTGCGCGCATTGATCCAGATTTCTCTGACGCAAGATGTTATCAAGCGGCGCTGTGTAATCCAACGGACAACGCGATGGGAGGTGTACCATGGCTGCATCTGACTGGCGTCTCGAAGGGGAATGGATCAAGAATTGCAATTGCGCGTTCGGCTGTCCCTGCGATTTCAATGCCCCGCCGACTCACGGATCGTGCAAAGGCATGGTCGGCATGAGGATTACCAAAGGTCACTTCGAGGGTACCAAGCTCGATGGTCTTGTTTTCGCGGCAACGGTTGATTTTCCCGGGGCGCTACATGAGGGCAATGGGAAGATGCAGCCCATCATCGACGAGCGCGCGACGCCTGAACAGCGCCAGGCACTTTTCAACATCATGTCCGGCAAGAATTCGGCCGAGGGTACGCTGTTTCAGATCTTCAGTCTGATCGTAACTACGATCCATGATCCGCTGTTTACGCCCTTTGAGTTCTCATTCGACAAGAATGGACGCGTCGCGCGTCTCGTTGCCAAGGGTGTGCTGGAGACTGAGGTCGAGCCAATCAAGAACCCGGTGACGGGCGGCCCGCATCGCATTCAAGTGGTGATGCCCGACGGCTTCGAGCACAGATCAGCCGAGGTTGCCTCCGCCAACATTCACTCGACCGGGGCAATCAAGTTCGACACAAAAGGGACGCACAGCTCCCTCGCCAACGTCGTACAGACACCTCAGGGTGTCGAGGCTTGATGCTGCGCTAAAGGTCGATCCTTCGATTTGTCGCTTCGGCCGCCGAGGTGGGCCCATGACCGAGACGTCCGCGCTCGAAAAGGTGCTGCGACACGACCGTCTGATCGTCGCGGTCGGGCTTGCTGTAGCAGTGGCGCTGGCTTGGGCTTATCTGGTCGCCGGGGCAGGCATCGACATGAGCATGGTCGGGATGCCGATGGAGCCGATGCCGTGGTCGACCTTCTACGCCGTGCTCATGTTCACCATGTGGTTGGTCATGATGATCGCCATGATGGTGCCGAGTGCTACCCCGATGGTCCTGCTGTTCACGGCAATCAAGCGCAAGCAGGCGGCATCGGTTAGTCCCTCCGTGGAAGCCTGGATCTTTCTCGGTGGCTATCTCCTGATATGGGCAGGTTTTAGCCTCGTCGCGGCCTTGGCACAGTGGGGGCTCGAACGCGCCGGGCTGCTGTCTGTGGCGATAACGAGCACCAACGCCATCTTTGGCGGCGCCATTCTACTTGCTGCTGGGCTCTACCAGTTCACGCCCGTCAAGAACGCCTGCCTCCGCTATTGTCAGAGCCCGGTCCTATTCCTGAGCCGGCACTGGCGGCCGGGCGCGATGGGGGCACTACGCATGGGGCTCCGGCATGGCGGCTACTGCCTCGGCTGTTGCTGGTTCCTGATGGCACTGCTGTTCGTCGGCGGTGTCATGAACCTTGTCTGGATTGCCGCCATCGCCCTCTATGTTGCATGCGAGAAGTTGCTGCCGCTCGGCCACTGGCTCAGCCGAGCAGTTGGTGCGGGCCTGGTCGTGTCAGGCGCGATCATTCTTGCGCGCGCAGCCTGAGAACAACATCCTGCGAAAGGTTTGGGTATCGCTCGATTCCGAGGACACTCGGTCGCGCATGATTTGGCAGTCGGCGCTCGAAAAAGCTGCTTTCAGCTCCGCGCCATCGTGTCCGGAAACACCACTTCGATCAGCGTGCCGGAATGCGTCCCGGTCTTGATCTGGAAGTGGGCGCGATTGGCCTCGACCAGCGCCTTGGTCAGCGAAAGGCTGACGCCGGATCCCTCGAAGGCCTGGTCCGACGGCGCCGGGTTTCGGAACGGTTCCATGGCGGCTGCGACTTCGTTGTCGTTCAGCCCGTGTCCGGTATCGCGGACCCTCAAGACCACCTCGCCGGTATCGGACAGCGCAGTGGAGACGATGACCTGGCCACCGGCATTGGCGAGATGGATCGAGTTGCCGATCAGGTTGAGCATGATCTGGCGCAACGCGCGGGCGTCGGCCAGCACCGGCGGCAGCAGATGCGCGAGCGAGGTGCGGATGATGATGCGTTCGCGGTTGGCCTGCGGCTGCATCACCGCGACGCATTGCTCGACCAGATCATTGAGGTTCTGGCTGGCGAAGCTGAGGTCGAGCTTGCCGGTCTCGATCCGCGACAGGTCGAGCAGGTCGTTGATGATGGCGATCACGCGTTCGCCCGAGGCCCGGATGTCCTTCATGTACTCGACATAGCGCTCGTTGCCGAGCGCGCCGAAGCGCTCGCCGATCATGACTTCGGCAAAGCCGATGATGGCGTTGAGCGGGGTGCGGACCTCGTGGCTGATCCGCGCCAGCATGTCCGCCTTGGCGTCGGCGGCGCGATCGGCCAGCCGCCTCGCCTGCTGCAATTCGCCCTCGCTTTTGCGGGTCTGCGACAGGTCGCGAAATACCGCGAAGAAATTCGGGCCATCGGCCCGGGTTCGTCCCATGGTCACCGACAGCGGAATGAGGCCGCCCTCGCGCACCTGGCCAAGCACGTCGCGGCCGTGATCGAGCAGGCTCGCGACGCCGGCGCCCTTGATGCCGGCGAGATAGTCCAGCACGGCGGGCCGGCTCTCCGGCGCGAACAGCTCGGCGAGATTGCGTTGCACGAGTGCGGCGCCGTCATGACCGAACAGCGCCTCCGCGCTGCGGTTGCACGAATTGATGTTGCCTTCGGCATCGAA
>JBDTKD010000041.1:0-2679 GCA_039935515.1 Bradyrhizobium sp. | reverse complement strand
CCTCGGGCCTGAGGCCGTAGATCAGCGCCCGCATTCGTTCCGCCGACGCGGCCTGCTCCGGCGTCGGCGCATCGCGCCTCACTCCTTTCGGGTTCCCGGTCGTGCCCGAGGTGTAAATCATGTTCTGGGGCTGCGGCCGCGCCGGACCCTCGTAGCAGCGCTGCTGATCGAGCCAGGCTTCGAAATCGATCGCAAAATCGGGCGTGGCGAGATGATCGGGATCGATCCGATAGGTTGAACGTATTTCCGGCGGCGTCGGGATAGCGAGAACGGTAACGCCGGCAGCAATCGCTTCGCGCAACCCATGCAACATGTCGGTATGCGCGATCAGAACCGACGTCCCGGAATCCTTCAGGACGTAGTTGATCTCCTCCGGCTTGAAGTGCCAGTTGATCGGGACGCCGTAGGCGCCGAGCCGCATCGCGGCATAGGCCGCTTCGATAAAGGCAATGTCGTTGCGCATCAGCATGCAGACGCTGTCGCCCTGCTTGATGCCGAGCGCCTGCAATCCGCCGGCGATCCGGCCGGTCCGCTCGGCGACCTCGCCGTGATCGCGCCGCCGCTCGCCGCTGATAATGCCTGAGAACGGTGGCGTCGTTGACATTGTCTCTTTCCGATCTCTCGCTGTTCTGGAAGACCTCATGGTGAGGAGGCGCCAACGGGTCCGCGCGAAGCGCGGCCCGATGGCGCCGTCTCGAACCATGAGGCCCGCGGCCATCCCTCGTGACGCCGCTGGCGCGGCTCCTCGGGATGAGGTCAATGCTCAAACGTCGGCAAAACGGGGCGCGCGCTTGTCGATATTGGCGCGGACCGCTTCAGTCTGGTTGGCGCTGCCCAGCAATTTCTGCTGCTCGACAGATTCGGCGAGCAGTGCCGGGCCGGGGTCGACGGCCAGATTGTTCAGCATGCGCTTGGCGGCGCGGATGGCGTCGGGACTCTTGCCGGCGATCCCGCGCGCGACATCAAAGGCCGCGGCACGCGGATCGTCGCAGATCCGGGTCGCAAGGCCGTAACTCATCGCTTCCTGGGCCGAGAAAATCCGCCCCGTATAGGTGAGCTCGCGCAGGATATCGTCACGCACGAGGCTCGCCAGGATCGGCGTTCCCGCCATGTCCGGCACCAGCCCCCATTTGATTTCCATGATCGACATTCGCGCGTCGGCCGTGAGGAAACGCATGTCGGCGCCGAGCGCGAGCTGGAAGCCGCCGCCGAACGCGACGCCGTGGATCGCGGCGATCACCGGCACCGGCAATTGCCGCCAACCCCACACCGCCTGCTGAGGGAAATTGGCGAGTCCGTGGGTTCGGGCGGAAAGGTCGCGTTCCTCGCCGCCCGCTATCCCGGTACCGCCACCTTCCTTCATGGCAGCGAAACGGCCCATGTCGAGACCGGCGCAAAACGCGCGGCCCTCACCGGATAATACTACCGCCCGCAGGCCCTTTTCGCAGGCAAGCCGCCCGGTGGCCGCAACCAGCGCCTCGAACATCGCGGCATCGAGCGCGTTCATCTTGTCCGCCCGAACCAGCCGGACATCGGCGATCCCGTCCGAAATCGATATCGAGACGCGCTCTTCCATGAAGTGCTCCCCCACTCTTTTTCCTTGTTGCAGCTTTACAGAAAGGCGTTGTCCGGATTTAGTCATCAACCAATTAACCGACAATCCCTTTGGATGGAAACGATGTTCAACGATCAGCTACTCGCCGGGCGGCGCATTCTCGTCACAGGGGGCGGCACCGGGCTTGGCAAGTCGATGGCCGCGCGCTTTCTGGAATTGGGCGCCGAGGTCCACATCTGCGGCCGCCGCAAAAGCGTCTGCGACGAAACTGCGACCGAGCTGATGGACCTGCATGGCGGCCGGGTGATGAGCCACGGGGTCGATATCCGCAATCCGCTGGCGGTCGACGAGATGGTCGAGGCGATATTCACCGAGGGCCCGCTCACCGATCTCATCAACAACGCCGCCGGCAATTTCATTTCGCGCACCGAAGAGCTGAGCCCGCGCGGTTTCGATGCGGTCGCCAACATCGTCATGCATGGCACGTTTTATGTCACCCACGCGGTGGGCCGGCGCTGGATCGCCGCCAGGCAGCGCGGCAATGTGGTGTCGATCACGGTGACCTGGGTCCGCAACGGCTCACCTTACGTGGTACCGTCGGCGATGAGCAAATCCGCGGTGCACGCCATGACCATGTCGCTGGCGACGGAATGGGGACGCCACGGCATCCGGCTCAACACCATCGCGCCCGGCGAAATTCCGACCGAGGGCATGAGCAAGCGCATCAAGCCCGGCGACGAAGCCGGCGCGCGTACCATCGCGGTCAATCCGATGGGCCGGGTCGGCAAGATGGAAGAACTGCAGAACCTCGCAGTATTCCTGATTTCGGGCGGCTGCGACTGGATCAACGGCGAGACCATCGCCATGGACGGCGGCCAGGCGCTGGCCATGGGCGGAAACTTCTATCAGCTGCGCGACTGGTCCGATGCCGACTGGACCCAGGCGCGCGAGTCCATCAAGGCGCAGAACGAAAAGGACCGCGCCGCCAGGGGGTAGCCCTAGCCCGGATATCTCACACTATCATTGCACGATGGGGGCGCATGGTGCGATGGCAAGTCCGCTTTTTGGGGGACGTGCTGGGTCGTTGCGTCCGGGAGGACGCGAGCGGAGCCTGGGATTTTGCT
>JBDTKD010000040.1:0-10104 GCA_039935515.1 Bradyrhizobium sp. | reverse complement strand
CAGGGCTGTTCAACGCTCTCTACTGAAGCGCATCGAGAAGAGAGAATTGAGTCCGCCCAGAGCCGCGGCGTATCGGTCCTGAGCGATGGTGTCGGTTTGATTGAAGCGCAGGATATTGTAGGCGAAGCTGCGCATTCTGGCGAAGATGCCGGGATTTTTGCGGATGCGCGAGGCGTCCTCGCATAGTGTGACGTCGCGGGTGTAATGGAGCTTGTTCTCAATCCGCCAGTGCCCGCGAACGGCGTCAGCCGCGTTTTTTTGCGTCGATCGCACGGTTGGATAGGTAGAGTGAGGTTTCCATCGAAGCCTTCCAAAGGCCCGTCGCGGGTTGGAATGCTTGGACCGAACGCTCGATCTGAATGACCGCGACGACATGAGGCTCCCATTCCGTGCCGGCGATCGCGGATGACACATCGAACACCGCGATGGTCCGGGTTTCGTGGCGATTGCGCCTTTTCGCATCGACGGTTCGAACGCCGGAAAGAGGCGTGGCGGCGTCGCAAGCGGCCTCGACCGTTTGACGCAAGCCCGGCTGGTTGTCCTTGAGTTGAACGATCAGATGCGCGCCGGCGACGGCGGCGGCCTCGAAGGTTTTTTTTGGCAATGCATCGCGTCGCAGGTGACGATATGGCCCGCCACGTCGAGTTCCTCCAACAGCTTTTGCACGGCGGGGATTTCGTTGGACTTCTCGCTGATCTCGATATGCGCCAGCACAAGCGCCGTGTCGGTGGCGAACGCACTGAGCACCTGCTTGGCCTTGGCGTCGTTGAAGTTATCGAAACTGCCCTTGAGCGCCTTGCCATCGAACGCGATGACGCGCGCGCCGGGATCCGCGGCGAAGTTCAGGTTGTCGGCGTGTTCACGAAACACCTTCTCAACGTCCGCCGCGCTCAGCCCCTGTATGATATATCGGATCGCCGTATGAGCGGGTGGCCGTTTCCAGCTAAGCTTGAACGCCTTGTTCAGCTTTCTCCGGTGGATTTTGATGAAGGTGCGGATGCCGCGATACGAGTTGGCGCCGCTCACAATCGCCAAAATGGAAAACAGCAAGACGTGCGGCAGTTGATAGAGCTTGCCTTCGGCGCGCCGCGGATCGGGAATTGCCGCAAGGCACGAAAGGAAATGTTCGAACGACTTCAAGGTGACCTCCGACTGATTCGGTCGCCTCGCATCGATTCAGAACTTTTCGATCGGGGGAATCCCTCACTCCTCCTTGCGGTTCAAATTGTTAGACCATGTTGCATCGCGGACTCAATAGGGAGCGTTGAACAGCCCTGCCTAGAGAGACCTCAAGGGAGGGCTCCTACTAAGGAAGAAAATATACTGCGCGCTATTGAAGCTTTAGCGGACGCTTTGCCCGGTTCCTGACCTTTGTCACCGTGTGCTCACCGATCGAGATTTCTCATTCGAGTACTGAGCGCTAAGGTACGACGGACAAGACAGTCAGTATCGAGGGTGTCATGGCGAGAAAGTCGAGAGGTGCTTGGTACGTTTCGTTCGAGGTGCCTAAGATGCCGGGAAAACGATTTGCATCGCGAGCAACCGAGACATTTTCAAGTGAGGTTGACGCGAAGCATTTCGCGCGAGAAAAATCTACTGACGGGTCGAAGGTGAGAGCCGGTACGCTCAATCCTCATCAGCCAAAGCGAATGATTGCAGCATCGGACGTGAGTAAATGGCTCGACGAGGACGTTGAAGGACAAGAGCCCAGTAGCGAAACCGCGAAGCCGGAGTTTGAGCCCTCGTCCAGAAGCTAACAAGTGAGCCATTTTCCCTTTTTTTGTAATGACTTAGCAGACAAAGAGCTAATCCGCACGCCCGGTGCTGCCACCCGTTTTTTCTCATGTGTGGCTGGAAAAGCACAGCAAATTCTCAGGAAGTCCCATAACGTCGCAGCTAATTAGTTTCATACCAAACGCTTTTATTGGGACAGAACCATGAAAAAGATCGGCCTCCTCGCTACAGCTGCTCTAACAGCGTTTTCGTTTGCCGCGCCCGCCTTGGCAGCGGACATTGCACCTGCCTACAAAGCCGCTCCGATGGCCCCGATAGCGGTGTATAACTGGACCGGCTTCTATATCGGAGGCCACATCGGCGGCGGCTGGGCTGACCAAAATTCGGTCGAACTTGCCCCAGGGACCGGTGCCTATCCGACCGGCACCGCGTTTACCGGGAAAAATTTGAGCGGCTTCCTCGGCGGTGTACAGGGCGGCTACAATTGGCAGCTCAGCAACATTGTTCTGGGCATCGAGGGCGAATATACTTGGGCTGATGTGAGTGGGTCGGCAACGACTGTCAGCACCGTGCCAAGGTTCTTGGGGTTCTCAAGCATCTCGACAGCGAAATTGCAGGATATTGCGTTAGTGACCGGCCGCTTGGGTTATGCCGCAAACAACTGGCTGTTCTATTTCAAGGGCGGTGGCGCTTGGGGCCAGGGCAAGTCGTTTAGTGTCAACAATAATGCGAATGGCACTCTTTTTGACACGAGTTCTTCCAGCACCGATCGCAGCGGATGGGTTGTCGGCGTGGGCGCGGAATGGGGGTTCGCTCCCAATTGGTCTGCTAAGATCGAATATAACTATATCGACTTTGGCTCTTCGAACGTTACGCTCAATAGCAGCCTTGGCACTCAGAACTTTGTCAGTTCTTCCGAAAAGGTCAATATCGTAAAGGCGGGAGTTAACTACCGCTTCAACTGGGGTGGTCCGGCCGTCGCCCATTATTGATCTGATTCTCTTTCGTTCTCCAGCAAACTAGAGCCCCGGCATTGTCCGGGGCCTTTTGTTTTTGGAGCCGTCACAGCAGGTATCAGGCTCGCTTGGCCGTCCTGACTGGCGGTCTGCACCGGTGTGTGAGCCAGAGCCAATTCCGAATGACACCTACGAAGGCGTTCCTTAAAGCGCTGGTGAACAAAAGCGATCGATGCGCGTGGGATCGCTCAGATGATGCGCGTCAATCTGTTTCGGCCCGTGCATGTGAAGACGCTGACCAGTCAGAAGCGCCGCGCTCTACTGACCTCTCGCAAGATTCTGCAAGAAGAGGCGCTCGCCATCGAGAACGACGTTCGCGGTTTGCTGCGCAACCTTGGACTCAAGGTCGGCGGCGTCGGGTTGGAGAAGCTCGACGAACGGATCCGCGACTGGAGGGCCTTTTCGATTCTGAGTTCTGCCGCGAGGCGGAAAGATGTCCTTTCGCGGGTCGGCGGATGAGGTGAGTTCTCTTGTGCCAATAGCGCCTCGCGCGATCAGGACGGGCGTCAGATTGGGCCGCCTCATTCTTCTGATCCCATCATGGGAAAGCCAAAGAGCTGATCGCGAAGAGAAGCGCGGATCCGCGAAAGACATCACCGTCGAAGATGCCAGAACCAATCGCGTGACTCCAAATCGCCGAATAGAGAAGAGCCAAAGTTCGGAGCCGATAGACCAGGGATAGTGGACACTGGCGGAGTGGTGATCGCCTTGTCCGGGGATGGCGGCACGATGAGGGCCGTAAAGCGCTGAACGGCGCCGGGCCTGCCGAGCAGCTTCGACTGCAGGACGAAATCGTACCTGCTAAACCGTGGCGACCGTGCTGCGGTCCGCTGCAGCGAGCTGACACAATCCGCGTCCTCGCTATAGCAAAGAGCCGCCCAGCCGCCGTCGAAGGTGACTTCGGGCGGCAATCGCTCCTCGTGAGGGTAGACGATGGGGTCGTCATAGACGGGATGGTCGGCACTATAGAAGGCGAGCGCGAACGCCAGACCATCGTCGCCGCCGACCGCCACAAGCGGCGTATCCGATTGCTCGTGCCATAGCCGGGTCACTTCGGCGGCGGCCTGCCGATAGAAATTGCGTCCCTCGTGCAGGGGATGGTCGTTGCGATACACCGCGTGGATCGGCGCCGCCACGAAGGCAGCCAGCACCGCAATGCGGATCACGCTGGCCGCGAGATTGACGGAATACTCGCGCGGGATTGGATCGCGCAGCCAGCAGACCATCAGGATGATTGGCAGGAACAAGCCCTGCAGGCCCCAAAGCAGCGGCATGTCGGTTCCGAATGCGGCCGCTGTCAGCGCCGGAAAAAGGATGGTCCCGATGCCGATGTAGACCAGCAGCAACAGGCTGCCATCCAATGCCTTGACATCGTGCCGAAGGGCCTTGAGGCGGTCGCCGTCCACGAACGCGCAGATCGCCGCCGGCACCGCCAGCAGCATGGCCAAGCCCAGGACGAACAGCGTGCCTTCGAGCAGTGAGGGCAGCAAAGCCTTGCCGGTATGGCGCTCGATGGCATAGGAGAATGGCTTTGCGCCGGTGGTCGCAAGCCAATAGATATGCGGCGTCAGCGCGGCGAGGCCGGTAGCGGACGAAATCCATGGCACCGATGACCTGAAATAGGCGCGCCGTTGCGGATGAGCCATCGCTGCGACCGCGAAGCTCACGATCAGAAAGATCGAATAATATTTTCCGAGCATTGCCAGCGCGGCGGTCAGCCCCGCCGCGGCGGCCCAGCCGGCGTGACGCGATTCGAACGACCGCAGGAAGCAATAAGTCGCAAGCGGCCAGGTCGGCAGCAATACAGCGTTCGCATTGAATCGCTGCGCGTGAAACTGGTAGACCGGCAGCAGCATCAGAAGCAGCAGTGCGAACAGCCGCTTGTCGCCCGATGCAAAGCGGCGCGTGATCAGATCGGCCATCCAGAGCCCGAGCGCCGCGTTGGATAACGAGAGCAGCTGGAACGACCAGTTGGTAAGCGGAAATACCGTGGTCCACGCCCGTGCCGCCCACCCCATCAGCGGGGGATGTTTGGAATAGCCCCACGCGATGTTGCGGCCGAGCGTCCAGGTTTCCAACACGTCGGAATGAAGATCGCCGCCCGCATAGGCGACCACCAGAAAAATGAGCCAGACCGCGACGAAGCCAATGAGCAAAAGCGGGATCGCCCAACCCGCCTCGACACCATCCATCCAGATCAGGAGCCAATGTCGCCAACGCGGTGGAGAAAGCTCCGCGCGTAACGCCGCTACCTTGAACGAACCACCCATTGGCACTCAAACTCGTCGCTTGCGGCAGGCACAGCGGTACATTTCCCCTTGCGCGTCCCCCTGCGAAGGCGGTGATCCGTCATGAACTGCCGGACAATTCGTTAAGTTCATTAAGAAACGTCCATGTCCAAATTTCTGAGGAACAATGTCTAAATTGGGATGATGTGTTGCCTGCGCGGTCTCATACGATCAGGAACACCAAAACGCATGTGAGAGGTGTGCTGACATCCTACGGCGGCGGCATGAAGTAGACCGAAACTTGATTTATTCGTCCGCCAGACCCACACAAGTTGTCCGGAACAGAGTGCTGGGAAGGGTGCCATCGCGGGGTTGGTAGGAATTGAGTGTGGCGTAGTCTCCGGGGTGATCAACCTCGGATCATCCAGAGTTGAAGCGCCGGACTGCAGACCACGCCATGCCGACCACTCTGACTCCTTGGCATCGGCCGCAAGCGCCGCGGTGAACACGACATCCTGCTGTAATTCGGCGGGGAGGCACGGCGATGGCGCTCTCGTCAGTGAGCCACTGATGCGGTTTGTCACGCGACGTGCGGGGACACCACATCGTTACACCAAAAATCGACCACGTTCTTCGTAGCGTAGCGACGCTCCAGAGCGTTTCAGCGGTAAAGAAGTCTAAGAATCAACTTTCGCGAGATTTTCGGTGTCATTCGATTTTCGACTTTTGCAACGGTATCGGTGCAAAGCGGACGTCCGCAGGAATACGGAAGTCAGATAAGCAGGCTTGCTACTTAGACCAAATCTAATCTTATGCGGCAAAAAAACGAGATATAGACACAAGCACAAAGGCGCTTCGAACCACTGGAATGTCCAAAGGACCGATGGCAACCTTTCCTAGCCCTCTTCACGCTCCGACGAATCGTCTACGAGGTTCCAAGTTAATAACATGCGCGATAGCTGTACTCGCGGCCATTGTGTGTACATTTAGTAGCAGCACGATCGCCGGCGCGAACCCCGCAGCCGTCCAGACCGCGTGGCGGCTGCTTGACTACATTGCGGTCGACTATGGCGGTGCGGTACCCGACGGACAGATCAAGAGCGCGTCCGAATATACCGAAATGACCGAGTTCGCGGCTTCGGTATCGACGCGTATTGCGGCTCTGCCACCAACACCCGCGCGTGCGCAGTTGATCGCCGGCGCGACGCAGCTGCAGACAGTCATTGCGAGCAAGGGCTCGCCCGAACAGGTAGCCTCCCTTGCTCATGGCCTCGCGGCCGATCTCTTGAAGGCCTATCCGATACCGCTCGCTCCGGCCAAGACACCGGATGTAGCCCGGAGGGCTCCCCTGTTCGCACAAACCTGTGCAAGCTGTCACGGCGTCGCGGGTGACGGACACGGCCCCGATGCACCAAAACTCGCGACGCCGCCGATCGCCTTCACCGACCTCAATCGCGCCCGCCAGCGCAGCCCGTTCGCACTCTATCAGGCGATTGATCAGGGTATTGATGGCACGGCGATGCCAAGCTACGCCGACCTTCCCAGCGACGATCGTTGGGCACTGGCGTTTTATGCCAGCCATTTCGCGTTTTCGGACGACGTCGTGAAGCAAGGTCAACGGCTCTGGAAATCCGATCTAAGCCTGCGCCAGCAGATTCCCGATCTGACGACGCTTGCGGGGCTTACCCCGAATATTTTGGCCAAGAGCATCGGGGCGGCGAAAGCTGATGCAGTCATTGCCTATTTACGCCTCCACCCCGATGCAATTGGACAAGTTGTGCCTGGGTCGCTCGACGTAAGCCGCGACAAGCTGGCGCAGAGCCTCGCCGCGTATCGGACAGGGGATCGGCGCGGGGCGCAGGAACTTGCACTATCGGCCTATCTCGACGGTTTCGAGCCACTCGAACCGCAGCTGACCGCGCGTGATGCAACCTTGATGGGGAACATTGAAAGCCGGATGGGCGAACTGCGCGCGGCTTTAGGACGAGGGCACTCGGCCGACGAGATAGCGACGCGCGTTCAGGTACTCGATGGATTGTTCGATGATGCAGAAGCGGCGCTCTCGCCCGATGCTGAAGGCGACGTTTCAACCTTCCTCGGCGCTCTTACTATCTTGCTGCGCGAAGGTTTTGAAGCACTTCTCATCGTGGTGGCGATGGTCGCTTTCCTGCGAAAGGCCGACCGGAGCGACGCACTGCTTTACGTCCATGGCGGTTGGGTTGGCGCGCTTGTCGCGGGCGTCTTCACTTGGGGCATCGCAACCTATGCGATCAAGATCAGCGGGGCGAGCCGCGAGCTGACGGAAGGGTTTGGCTCGCTGCTCGCGGCGATTGTCCTGCTGTCCGTCGGAATCTGGATGCACGGCAAGGCCCAGGCTGATCAGTGGCAGCGCTACATCCGCGATAAAACGTCGTATGCGCTATCGCGACGGTCGGCCTGGTTCCTGTTTGGTCTCGCCTTCATCGTGGTCTACCGGGAGGTATTCGAGACCATCCTGTTTTATGCGGCGCTGTGGACTCAGGGAAATCGCGGCGCGCTCCTGGCCGGCGCCGGTTCGGCGATGCTTCTGTTGGGCCTCTCTGCCTGGGCGATGCTGCGGTACAGTCAGCGCCTGCCGGTCGCAAAATTCTTCGGCTACAGTGCTTGGCTGATGACGGGACTGACCATTGTACTTGCTGGGAAAGGCGTTGCAGCCCTTCAAGAAGCAGGAACCATCGACATCGCACCGCTGACCGCGGCACCCCGCCTCGCTGTATTGGGCATATTTCCGACGCTTCAGTCGATCGGGGCACAAATCCTGATGCTGGTTGCGATCGTTGTTGGTTTCATCTGGAATCGGCAGCGCGCGGCGGGCTGAGCTCCGGCAACTCAGATAGGTGCACTCCGCAACCGCAGCGCATTCCCGACGACACTCAAAGATGACCACGCCATGGCCGCCGCGGCAATAATCGGCGAGAGAAGCACTCCGAAGGTCGGGTAGAGAATTCCGGCAGCGATCGGAATTCCAGCCGCGTTGTAGATGAAGGCGAAGAAGAGATTTTGGCGTATGTTGCCCATGGTCGCCTGCGACAGGCGACGTGCCCGAACGATTCCGCCCAGATCGCCCTTCAGCAGAGTCACACTCGCACTCTCGATCGCTACATCCGTACCGGTTCCCATCGCAATGCCGACTTCCGCAGCGGCGAGGGTAGGCGCATCGTTCACCCCGTCACCCGCCATGGCAACAACTCTCCCCATCTTCTTCAGCTTGCTGACGACTGCATTCTTTTGATCCGGCAGGACTTCGGCCTCGACATCAGCAATGCCGAGTTTGCTGCGCTACGTTCGTTCGGCCGCACGATCGCCAAGGAGCTGACGCCGCGCGGCATCCGGGTCAACACCATCAGCCCCGGTCCGATCATGGCCCCCATCCTCGACAAGGGCGGCCTCACACCGGCCCAGAAGGACAACTTCATCGAGGGGGCCAAGACCCGCATTCCGCTCGGCCGCACCGGCACCGTCGCCGAAGTCGCCGCCGCGGCCCTCTACCTCGCCGCCGACGCCACCTACACCACCGGCGCCGAACTGTTCGTCGATGGCGGCTTGATCGACCTCTAGTCCGCCCAGGATCGCCGGTCCGATTTTTCACGCTTGAATGTACGGATGGCCCCGAAATACCATCCCACGCCCCTGTCGGGCGGCGACCGCAAGGCCCTAACCAAGGAGCTCGGCAAGGCGCGCGCCATGACCGGCATTCTGGCTGCGCAGTCGGTCGAGATGCGGGCCAAGGGCGCAGCAATGATCCAACAGGCGGACAAGCTGCTCTGCGAGAGCTGGAACGAGCGGATGTGGAGCGACGGCGAGCCGATCGACCCGTCCCTCATGATCGACCAGGCCGTGAACGGCGGGTTTCCTTGGCTGGATGTAAAATCGCCCGCAACTTTGACCCTGCCGCAAAAGTCTTGCAGTGCGCTGATTATGTTGAAAAATATTGGAATTGAAGGGATCACCTTCGCTTCCAACCGTGAATTCCACCCAGGAAGTGGATCGCGCGCGCAATCAATGAGATGCTTCAACCTTGGGAGGGGTCGCTATTGGAAGCGATTTCACAAGAATGACCATGCAATGATATTTGCGGGTTGGATTCGCTTTTGCGCGAGTTTGATGGCGATGCGGCGGACTTCCTGGATTGACCAACGGATCAATGACGGCGGGGCGGTGCCTTGGTTTTTGCCGTGGTTCGGCGCTTGGTTTTTTTGGCGGCGACGGATTGGCGCGATGGCGGATCGCCGCCATCATGGCGAAGGCGAGCATCACCATGGAAACGTGGCGATGCCAGCCATGCCAGGATCTGCTCTCATTGTGATCGAGCCCGAACTCGTTCTTGGCCGTCTCGAAACTGTCCTCGATAGCCCACCGATGGCCTTCGACCGCCACCAGCGTTTCGATGGATGTTCCCGCTGGACACCAGGTGGTGAAGAAGGCGAGATCGCCATCGGCGATACGACGACGGATCAGCAGGCCGCGGGTCCAGAGCCCCGGATTTGCGTCGTTTGAGAGCCAATTCGAGGTAGCACCAATCATGCAGCCGCGGTCCTTTGGTTCCGGCGCCCGCCGACAGGCGCTTCCAGTCGGATGAGCGCCGCGTCCGGGCGATGTCCGCGGCTGTACCGGCGACCGGCGACCGTTTGCCCCAGGATCGGAACACATGAACGCTGCTGACCCCGAGCACGTAGCCTTTGCCGGCCCGACGTAGCTGCTGTTCGATATCGCCAACACCGTAGACGGTGTCACCAGCAACCCCTCGTCCCAACGCGATCAGTTGACCCTCCATTGCCTTCTGCCCGTGCTCTACACTGGTTGCTGCTCGAAAGCTTTGCGATGCTATTGCACTTACTGTGGCAAGGGTATTCTTGACGCGATGATGCAGTTCCCCGAGGATAAGCTTCTGTAGCTTGTCGGCTGCTTCACGCTCCTTGGCGTCGATGCCGGCTTGGGCAAGTAGGGTTTTGGCGTCGATGCCAGCTTGTTCCAACAACAGACGAAGGCTGTCGTTTTGAACCGCGCCGGGTTTGCCGGAGGCCGTTTGGTTTAAGTTATGCCGCCATGGCCGGTTGTTCCAGCATGGCGTAGTAGCGTTGCTCGGC
>JBDTKD010000039.1:0-15127 GCA_039935515.1 Bradyrhizobium sp. | reverse complement strand
GCTCCGAGCTGAACGGATCCAGCCCCAGATCGTCTTCAAGCTGAGCGACCAGCATGGCGAAACACAGGGAGTCGAGTCCCGAATCCAGCAAGGTCAGGTCATCGGTGAGGGGGGCAATGGTGCGGTTCTGCCGGACCGCGATTTTCTGCATTTCCGACAAAATGGTTGATCGTATCGTCATGATCGGCGAGATCCCTGTCCTTATCGCTGTCCAATTATCCGATGTCCGCCCGGTATCACAAGGTCTTTCTGGACTCATGGTCAATGCCGCGGATTCTCCGCGCGCGTCCACGCGTGGATATCGTCGCGGTCATTCGGGGTCCTGCTCTCTCGCCGTGATCGCCTGTGTTGAACGTTGCAACGACGTCGGTTGCCGGAGTCGGCACGTTTTCGTGCCCGGCGAAATAGCTGAAGTTTTACGATGCGGCCGCGCAATCGCGAGCCGATTGCATAGTCAAATAGTCGCACGGGCCGCTGTGGCGGTTCCCTCCGGTCCGGCGGGACGGCAACTTCGGGCCTCCCCGGGTTTGAAATGTCGGGAAAAGGTGCCCATAAACAATTCTGGCGGCGCCAGGACGTCAGTCGCGGTCTTTCGCGCCGAATGCGCATTGAATATCGCCGCGTGCGGATGTAAATTGACTTAAATCTGAATAAAGTTATTATTAATTTCAGGATTATTTCATCGATTATCGTCTGCTGCTCGATGCACTCGCGGTCGCCAAAGAAGACATTGAAAGCAGCCGGTCGGTTCTAGGCGGCGTCGTCGGTCGCACGGGTAAGCACATGCGTGATGAGACCATTGCAATTCATGCCGGCTTCGAGCCCGATCCGACCACCCATTCCGTCGCTGTTCCGATATACCAGACCGTCGCCTATGCGTTCGACAGCGCTGACCATGGCGCAGCGTTGTTCAATCTGGAAACCGAGGGTTATCGCTACGGCCGGATCGCCAACCCAACCACGGCTGTTCTCGAGGCGCGGATCGCCGAACTCGAGGGCGGCGTCGGTGCGCTTGCGGTCAGCACCGGCCAGGCGGCGTTGCATTTCGCCATTGTCAATCTGGCCGATACCGGCGGCAACGTCGTGACGGTCCCGCAGCTCTACGGAACGACGCATACGCTGTTGGCGCACATATTGCCGCGCCAGGGCATCTCCTGCCGCTTTGCGGAGAGCGACCAGGCCGATGCCATCGACCGGCTGATCGACGAAAATACCAAGGCGGTTTTTTGCGAGTCGATCGGAAATCCGGCCGGCAATGTCTGCGACATCGAGGCGCTGGCCAAAGTAGCGCACCGTCACGGCGTCCCGCTGGTGGTCGACAATACGGTAGCGACCCCCATCCTTCTCAAGCCGATCGACTATGGCGCCGACATCATCGTGCACTCGCTGACGAAGTTCCTCGGAGGTCATGGCACGACACTGGGTGGCGCGATCGTCGACAGCGGCCGCTTTCCATGGACGGAACAGCCAGAGCGGTTTCGTACCTTCAATGAGCCCGACGAATCCTATCACGGCCTGCGCTACACCCAGCAGTTCGGAGCCAGCGCCTATATCCAGCGCGCCCGCAGCGTCTACCAGCGCACCATGGGTTCGGTGCTTTCACCCTTTAGCGCATTCCTTTTGCTGCAAGGCATTGAAACCGTCGCGCTTCGGATGGAGCGGCATGTGGAGAATGCGCAAAAGGTCGCAGCCTTCCTGAGGCGCGACCCGCGCGTGGCATGGGTCAACCATGCGGGCTTCCCGGACAGCCCGTATTTTCAGCTGGTCCAGAAACTGCTCAAGGGACGCGCCTCGTCGCTCTTCACGTTTGGCATCAAGGGCGGGCTGCAGGCCGGGAAGGATTTCTACGACTCCCTCCGGCTGATCACGCGGCTCGTCAATATCGGCGATGCCAAATCGCTCGCCTGTCACCCGGCATCGACCACCCACCGGCAAATGTCTGCCGAACAGCAGCGCCATGCCGGTGTCCTGCCGGAGACGATCAGGCTTTCGATCGGGATCGAGCACATCGACGATATCCTGGCAGATATCGATCAGGCACTCGAGCAGGCGTGCCCGAAATCCCGGCGGATCAAGGCGCCGAACGTCGTGGAGGTCACATGACCATCCGCTTCGACAATTCCGGATCGAGCGCCGGCGCCACGCGGCAAAGATCGAAGACCGACGCGGTGATCGAGATCGGGCTCGTCAACAACGTGTCGGATGCGGCGCTTGAAGCCACGGAACGCCAGTTCACGCTGCTCCTCAACAAGGGCGCGGGAGATATTCCGTTCCGGCTTCGCTGCTTCTCGCTGGCTGGCGTCAGGCGATCGCCGGAGGCGGCGATTCGTATCAAGAACCGGTACTTTGGTATCGACGATCTCTACCGAACCAAGGTCGATGGCTTGATTGTCACCGGAGCCGAGCCGGGCGCGCCGTCCCTTCCCGAGGAGTCCTATTGGCCGGCTCTGACCGAAATCATCGATTGGGCGCAGGCAAACACGCTTTCCACCATCTGGTCGTGCCTCGCGGCTCACGCCGCGGTGTTGCATCTCGACGGCATCGAGCGCCGACGCTTGCCGGAAAAGTGCTCGGGCATTTTCGACTGTTCCAAGGTGCGTGAAAGCTGGCTGACCGAGGATCTGCCGTCATCGTTCAAGATATCCCACTCGCGCCTTAACGGCTTGGACGAAGGCGAGATCAGGGCCCGAGGCTACCAGATGCTGTCGGTGTCGAAAGGCGCCGGCGTCGACATCTTTGCTAGGAAGCAGCCCAGCCAGTTTATTTTCTTCCAGGGTCACCCGGAGTACGAGGCGTTGACCTTGCAGCGCGAATATGTGCGCGACGTTCGGCGGTATCTGGCCGGCGAACAGGAAATCTATCCGTGCATCCCCGCAGGATATTTCGATGCGGCAACGACGGCCGCCCTGGAGGCATTTCGGATTGGCGCCTTGACCAGGCGCGATCCGGCGCTCATCGGCAATTTTCCCAAGCTCGTTCTCCAGCCCAATGTCCTGACCGGGCTTTCGGTCGCCGGAGCGGGCATGTTCCGGAACTGGGTTGGATATCTTGCAGGGCGCAAGCGGCATCTGGCGTCCGGCGTGACGGTTCTCGACAACCGGCGGGCAATGGCCGGGTCGCCGAGAAATTAGGGCTGCTGGCAGGCCTCGGCGGGGCCCGGCGTCTCCTTAAGCCCCTTCCTCGCGCAGGCTTGCAGCGCGGCGGCGGTGGGCATTTCACCCGATCACCCCCGGGAACCGGTGCAAACGCCCCTTGACCGGCCCGCGGCGAGATCGATACAATTTGATGGTTTTGGGGGATTATCGCGTTTTTCGCGGCCGCCCAAGGACCTCGGCCGACGCCTTTGTCTCGATAATGCCTCACTTTGGCTCCCATGATGGGGCCGGCTTTTCGGCGAATCCCCGCGGGGGCGGGGAATGACTGAGGCGTCGAGGCGCGGGGGTGGATGGCATACGCCACGTTGACAGCTGACCGGCCGCGGTCGCGCCGCAGAACTCCATCATCCGAATGGATGCTGGGGGTTCTTGCTGCCGTTGCCGTGGCGTCTGGAGCGGCCGCCTGGATCACCGATCCCGATTCACACGATATAATTGCGTCGCGCCCCCAACCCGCAGGTCTGAAAAGTAATCCTCCTCTATCGTTCGATGAGCGGTTTTCGGCCGGGTCGGCCTCGGATCCGCTTGCCTCGGGCATCCAGCCGCGCTCCCTGAGCAAGATTGTATTTCACGAGCTCGATCTCAAAATCCAGCAAGCCAAAAATCGGCTGGCGCAGAAACTGCAAGCTGAGGAGTGGCGGGCCGCTTTTGTCGAGCAACCTGTGTCCGCCGAGGAGCCCACGGCACCGAAGTCCACGATCGTTCCGCTTCCAAGGTCACGTCCGGTGGTAGCGGACCTCGAACCGCAGAGCAGCGCTGCAGCTCCAGTTGCTCAGCCCGAAGATCGCACATTCCTGCAGAAGCTGTCCGACCTGCTCCCGGCCCACATCACGCTGGCCTCGCTCGCTCCCGATGGCGGACTGCTCGCAGGGCGCGGGCCGAATCTTGCTTCGCTTGGCTACGACAATTTCACCGCCGTCTATGATATTTCCGCGCACGCCGTTTATCTCCCGAACGGCTCCAAACTCGAGGCGCATTCGGGATATGGCCGCTTGATGGACGACCCCGAACATGTCAGCGAGCACATGGTTGGAGCGACGCCGCCGAGCGTCTATGACCTGAAGCCCCGCGAACGGCTGTTTCACGGCGTCGAGGCGCTTCGCATGCTGCCCGTGGGAGGCGGCGATACGCTCGGACGAACCGGATTGCTCGCCCATAGTTACATGCTCGGACCCAACGGCGATTCCAACGGCTGCGTGTCGATCAGGAACTATGAAAGCTTTTTGCAAGCTTACAAGAATGGCGAGATCAAGCGGCTGGTCGTGGTGCCAAACCTGAACCAGGGCGCAACCGCGTCGCAACGGTCCAACTCGCAGTCGTGAGGCGATAGCGGGGGGCACGGCATGCCCGGAGGAAGGCATCCAACGGGCGGCTTGACCGACCCATTCGTTGCCGATCGCATCAACCCTGCCTGTCGCGAATGGCGCGGTAGACCGTATTGCGCGAAACGCCAAGCCGGCGCGCAGTCTTGCTGATGTTATTGCCTGTTTCCGCATATGCGCTCAGCACATGCGCTCGCTGAATCTCGTGCAGGTCGAGGTTGGGTCCGCCCTTGATTGACGTTTGGCCGGGCGGTCGATCGGTGCACGACTGTCCGATCAAGGTTTCGACCGCTGCCTCGTCGATCAGGCTGCCATGCTGGGTCAGGGACAGCCTTGAGAGCATATTGCGCAATTCGCGGATATTTCCACCCCAATGCAGTTCGGACAACCGATCAATCGCGCTCTCTGTCAGATCGGCGGAAGGATCAATCTTTTCGATCAGGTGCCGGGAAATTTCGGCGAAGTCCGAGCGTTCGCGGAGGGGCGGCAAGGTCACCTCGAGCGTGTTCAGCCGAAACAGCAAATCAGATCGGAAACGTCCCTTTGTGACGGACTCGTCCAGATTGGCGTTGGTAGCTGACACCAGCAGGACATCTACCGGGCGTTTTGCTCCGCCGACCGGGCGGACGGTCCAATCATCGAGAAAGCGCAGCAGTACCGCCTGCAGCGTCACCGGCATGTCGCCGATCTCATCGAGGAAGAGGGTGCCGCCGTCCGCTTCCTTGAACAAGCCCGGAGAACCGCCCTTTCTTGCACCCGTAAAGGCGCCTTCGGCATAGCCGAACAACTCCGCTTCAATCAAGCTGTCCGGAAGCGCCGCGCAATTGACGGCGACGAATGATCCCGAACGACTGCTGGCGGCATGGGCGTGCCGGGCCAATTGTTCCTTGCCCGTGCCAGTCTCGCCGCGGATGAGAATCGGCATCTTTCGCGATGCTGCGCGCTCGACCTGGCGCACAACTGCTGCGATGGCCGGATCGGCAGACACGAATGGTGTGACGATTTCTTTCGGTGGCGGCGGCCGAGTTTTAGGAACTCCCTGAATCATTGGAAACTGACGTGTGTTTTCGATTGTCGAGACAAACTGACTTCCGACATGGTCTTCAAGGCGTTGCCGCTCCTTGCGCCGGCCCTCATCGACAAACGCAGCGAATTTCGTGCGGAAGATGTCAGCGAAGCGGCGTCCCGGTGAGGCGGGCAAACCGTGCAAGAGGACGCCCGCGGCCCGATTCGCTGCAAGGATCCGGCCCTCCTTGTCGACGGCGAGCAGGCCTGCGCTCAGCGTGTGCAGATATTCGCCACGGTTGTGAAGGGCAACCAGGATGTTTCCGCGATGGTGTTCGCGGAACAGGCCATTCTCAATTTGGGTCGCTGCCATGGCGACGAGAGCCTGGGTATGCGCGTGCCTGGACATGCAATCCGACGACGCGTCCAATATTCCCGTCAACTCGCCGTCGGGCGCGAAGATCGGGGCCGCGGCGCAGGTGAGATTGTTGTAGCGCGAAAAAAAATGCTCGCGTCCATGCACGACGATGGCTCGCTTGAGATGTGCCGCGGTACCCAGGCCGTTGGTGCCGCAAATGCGCTCCGTCCAGACCGTACCGGGTCGAATGCTCGCGGCGTTCGAAGCCTCAGCAAAGCTCGGATCGGAGACAACGTCGAGCAACAGGCCTTCAGCATTGGCGAAGGCAATCATGAAATTCGAGCCGGCGATCTGCTGATGCAGCGTATGCATCTCCGCCAACGCGAGGCCGCGCACCAGCGAACAGCGTTGCTGCTCCTGGCGAAGTACGGCGGGACTGACCAATTCGGGCAAGGGCGGTCGCAACGTATCGAGGCCAAACGAAATGCACCGCATCCAACTATCATAGATATCGGCAGATAGAAGCTCGGCAGGCGGTGCACCGCGTTGCTCAAGCGCCGTCCACGTATTTTCGACGCGTCGGTTGGCAGGCAGCATCATCGGTCCTCCCCGGAGTGCCGTTCGGCAAATTATTCGCGATGATGGCTCGTTGCAGGTCGCCCTTGCGCGTGAGCGCTCCGCCTAACATAGAGCACACGTTCAGAATTCCAAAACTCACATTTGTTCTACGTGTGTGTTCCGTCCCGGAACAATCGCACCGCCAATTCTGGTCCGATGCGGATCGGGTCCGATCTGCCGAGAAGCGGATAACCCAACAAATATCAACCTCTTATTGGTTTGGCACGGCGCTTGCTAACCTTCCTGCACAAAGGTGTCTCGGTGTTCGTCGCAGCAAAAATATCACAGGGAGGTACACCATGAGCGCACAAGCGAGCAGAACGGCGGTGAAGCCGGCAGTCGTCAAATCCGGGGCCGCGGGTGCGGCGACGTTCCCCGGCTCCGATAGTCGCAGGTATAATTACTTCGAGCCCAAAGGTCGCAAGGCGACCCATTACGAGGACATGACGGTCGATGTCCAGCCGGATCCCGAGCGCTACCTCCTGCAGGACTGGATCATCTCCTTCCCGGACGGCACGCCGACCTATTGCAAGGATTGGACGGCGGCAAAGAGCTCGAACTGGCACAAATTCCGCGCCGTCGACCAGGAATGGGAGCGCACGCACTACCAGCGGCAGTCGACCATTTGCGGCATGGTTCAGAGCACCATCGAGAACGGACGAAAATCCGGCGCACCCGCCCGCTTCGACGCCGCCTGGGTCAAGATATTGCAGAACCATCTCGGCGCCTACAAACATGCCGAATTCGGCCTCGGCACTTCGACAATGCAGGCGCAACGTTATGGCTACACCCAGATGGTCAACAACGCGATCCTGACCAACTCCTCCTACAAGTTGCGGTTCGCCCAGGATATCACGCTCTATCTGAGCGAGATTGGTCTCGACCTCCCGGGTTTCGACATTGCCGCGGGCAAGCAGCACTGGCTCGAGGATCCGATCTGGCAGGGCGTGCGCAAGTCGATTGAATCGGTCATGGGTTCAAACGACTATCTGGAGCAATATTTTGCGACCAATGTCGTGTTTGAGCCGCTGGTTGGGGAGTTATTCCGCTCCGGGTTCCTGATGCAGGCGGCGTCGGCGCAGAACGATTTCATTACCCCTGCCGTCGTCTCTGCGGCGGAGGCGGATTACGAGCGCAATCTCGCCAATACCGTCGAACTGTTTCATCTCCTTGGCGAGGATGCGACACATGGCGCCCATAATATCGCGCTGTTCAACAAGTGGTTCGCCAGACATTCCGATCTCGCGCTTGATGCCGCCAATCATCTGCAGCCGATCTGGTCACAGCCACGTGTCAAGGCCACAACGTTTAACGATGCCTTGGGACATGCGAAGAACCGCATCAAGGGTATAGCGAGCGAGCTTGGCCTGAAAGTGCCAGCCAGCCTTGCTTCGTAACCCCGTTCGACAGCCTCAACCCGACCTTTCAGGAGATAGCCATGCTGCAAGAGAACGACAACATCTTCAAGTCGATGAAAGACATCACGTTCGAGGATACGATTTCGCATCAATGCGGCGTCACCATGAACGACAGCGTCGAGGCACGCGCGATCGCTGACGTCATGAGTCGCCACGACCACATCAGGGTGACGTACATGCCGGCGATGATCCGCATCGACGGCGACGGAAAAATGGAATTCAGGATGGATGAGATCTCGGAAGAGCTTGGTCGTGTCATGACCCCGCATCTCTTCGAGATATCAACCTCGACGCACTACGGCCGCATGGTCATGACTGACGACAACACCGTCGTGCTGTTTGGCGACATGAACGAGGTGATGAAATACATCGCCTGAAGTCACAACGAATGACGTCATGGCCGGCTTGGGTGCCGGCCATGTAATCCGGTTGCGCCCACGGCGCGCCCCATCATATTGACCCGCAGACGGGAGGAGGAACGCCATGTACAGGACAGCCGAGGGTGAGGAGATCTTCATCATTGATGGCCACACGCACTTCTGGGATGGAAGCCCTGCAAATCAGAAGAACGTCCACGGCAAGCAGTTCATTGACTGCTTCTATGCCTACCATTCGAATTTAAGCCCCCCGGCGGAGCTGTGGGCAAAGGAGAAGTTCGAGAAATACGATGCAGAGACGATGTACAACGATCTGTTTGTCACCGGCTACGACGATATGGCGATTTTGCAGCCGACCTATCTCACCGATTTCTACAAAAATGGCTTCAACACGACCGAACGCAATTCGGCGATGAAGAAAAGCCACCCGGACCGTTTCATCCTGAATGGCGCCTTCGATCCGCGCGACGGCAGCAAAGGCCTGGAGGATCTGCATGCCCTTTCAGAAAAACACCAGCTCAAGGGTGTCAAGCTTTACACGGCGGAATGGCGCGGGGAGTCCAAGGGTTACAAGCTGACCGACAAGGCGGCTTACAAATATCTTGAGGCGGCCCAGAAGCTCGGGATCAGGAACATCCATGTGCACAAGGGCCCCACCATCATTCCGCTCAATCGGGATGCGTTCGATGTCGCCGATATCGATGACGTTGCGACCTCGTTCCAGGATTTGAATTTCATTGTCGAGCATTGCGGCTTGCCGCGGCTCGACGATTTTTGCTGGATCGCAACCCAGGAAACCAACGTCTACGCCGGCCTCGCAGTGGCTTTACCTTTTATTCATTCACGCCCGGGTTACTTCGCCCATGTCATTTCTGAGCTTTTGTTCTGGATCGGGCCCGACAAGATCTTGTTTGGCAGCGACTACGGGATCTGGACGCCGAAGTGGCTGATCGACAAATTCATGGCTTTCGAGATACCGGCCGATGTCACCAAGGAAACTGGTTCGGTTCTATCCATGGAGACGAAGGCCAAGATTCTCGGCCTCAATGCTGCGCGGCTCTACGGTATCGACGTCGAAGCTCAGAAGAAGAAGATCAGGTCGGGCGGCGGCTATGCCCATTTGCCCGAAGCCGTCCACGCTCCCCGTTGACCGCCATGAGCAGTCAAGCCGAACCAAACGAACAGACGAGAAACCGGCTGCGCCAGGACCGGCAGGCCGAAGTCTGGGCCTGTCTGCAAGCCGTGACCGACCCGGAACTCGACGAGTCCGTCATCGACATGAACTTCGTCACGAAGGCCTATGTGGATCCGGAAAACCGGGTCCACATTGAATTTCGGCTGCCGACTTATTGGTGCGCCGCCAATTTTTCGTTCCTGATGGCGGACGATATGCGGCAGGCCGTGAACGCGCTGGACTGGGTCGAGGGCGTCAGCATCGTGCTAGGCGAGCACATGTATGCCGGTAAAATCAACGCGGGTCTTGCCAGCGGATTGTCGTTCCAGGAAACGTTCGGCCCAGAAGCGGACGGCAATCTGGACGATTTGCGTCGGACATTCCTGGTCAAGGCATTCCAGCGCCGGCAGGCGGCCTTGCTCAATCATCTCATCGAGGCCGGGATCCCGCCGGCAAGCATTGTCGGCCTGACATTGCCGGAGCTTGATCATCTGCCGGTCGATGAGGAAGGCGGAAAACTGCTGCGGCGCTACCTTGAACGGCGCTCCGCCGTTGGGACGCTACGTTCGGACGCGCCCGCCTTTGTCGACACGAACGGAGCGGCGCTCAGAGCCGATGACCTGTCCGCCTATCTCTCGGGGCTGCGGCGTGTTGGCGTCAATGCCGAATTCAACGGCGCGCTCTGCCGCGGCCTGCTCGCCGCGCGGTTCGATCTCGAAACGCCATTCGTACCGGCATCGAGGACTTCGTCTAAATCGACGGACACCGGGCATGGCCTCGAAACCAGAGCGCCCGAACTCGAATAGCCTTAGGCACTAACCTTCAGGAAAAGGTGAGAACATGCCGAAAATCATGCTGCATGACGAAGCGGCGCGGGCCGCGCTGGGCCGGGGTGTTGCCAAACTCGCCAAAGCCGTGCGCGGCACGCTGGGCCCGAAGGGCATGAACGCGATCATGGATCGGCCGATCGGCACGCCGATAATATCGCGCGATGGTGTCAGCATCGCCAGCGAGATCGAGCTTGAGTGTCCATTCGAGAACATGGGCGCCCAGGTGCTGCGCGAAGTATCAAAGCAGACCAATGAAGTCGCCGGCGATGGCACCACCACTGCCACTGTCTTGGCCGACGCGCTGGTGCAGGATGGCCTGAAATGCCTTGCCGCAGGGGTTAACCCGGTTGAACTGGCCCAAGGCCTCGAACTGGCAGCTACCGAAACCATCGCTGCACTGAAGCGCTCGGCCAAGGCGCTTCAGGGGTCTGCCAGTCTGCGTGCTGTCGCTGGTATTGCCGCCAACGATACGGCCCTCGGTAATATGGTGGCCGATGCCTTTGAACGGGCAGGCAGCCAGGGAATAGTTGCAGTTGAATTTGGCAATACAGTCGAGACGACGCTGGAGATCGTCGAAGGCATGGCCTTCGAACGTGGTTACCTTTCACACCATATGGTCACCGATGTGGAGAAGATGCAGGTCGTTCTCGACAATCCGTTCATCCTTATGACGGATCACAAGATTCAGACCGGCGAACAACTCACTGGCGTGATCTCGCTGATTGAAAAGAGCGGCCGGCCTTTGCTCATCATCGCCGAGGAAGTAGCGCCACCGGTGATCATGCGATTGCTGGCGCGCCGGGAGAAAGGCAATTTCAAGGTTGCCGCGATCCATCCGCCTGAGTTTGGGCACTGGCGCAAGGCGGTGCTCGAGGATATCGCGATTATTACGGGAGGCCGCGTGATCTCGGTGGACCTTGGCGGCAAACTTGAAAATGTGGAACTGCACGATCTCGGCTCCGCGCGCCAGGTGCGAATTTCCGCCTCGAAGACGTTGATCACGGCGGGAGGGGGCGACCAAAAGAAGATTGCCGCACGTCGCGAGCAGGTCATGCGCCAGTACGATTCGGCCCCGGAAAATATCGAACGAGACAAGTTCAGGGAACGCATCGCCAAATTGTCCGGCGGTACCGCGATGATCCTGGCAGGCGGTGCAACTCCGGTCGAGCAAAAGCGCCGCATCCAGCTGATTGAGGACGCGATCAATGCCACCCGTGCCGCAATTGAGGAAGGCATCGTGCCGGGGGGTGGGCTGGCTTTGCTCAGAGCAGCGCCACAACTCGACAGATTGGTCCGCGAGTTGAAGGGCGGGGCCAGGCAGGGTGCCGAACTGCTTCAGCGATCGCTGAGCCGTCCGTTTTACTGCATTGCCGCCAATGCCGGCCTTAACGGCGATGCCGAGACCACGAAGGCTGCTGAGGGCAAAAATGGCCACGGCCTCGACGCACGAAACGGTGCGTCGGTCGACCTTATCGAGGCCGGCATCATTGATCCGGTGAAGGTCTGTTGCAGCGCCGTTCGCAATGCGGCCTCCGTTGCGGGTTTGATCCTGACGACGCAAACGCTGATAGCCAAGAAGCCCGACGACTTCGATCCGACGGCGGGACCGGCCTTGGGCGGCGGAGCCGAGTTACTTTGACGTCGCGGCGACGGTAACCGTTGCGCGCGACGGTGTTGAGACGCTAGACCCTTTTCCAGCAGCGCGGCTTCATGCTTCGAGACGCGCGCAAGCGCGCTCCTTCAGGATGAGGTCTTGACCCTCATGGTGAGGAGCGTGGCAACGCCACGCGTCTCGAACCACGAGGCCCTCTGGATGCGTGATCATGATTCGACCCAACCGGAAAATGGTCCAGAGCAGGTCTGAGCGCAATAAGCGCAGCGCAGCATCTGGGTCGGGAGCAGTGGTCAACAGATCCCAACGCGCCCCCTCATCCGGACACCCGTTGGTACGAGCTACTGGCAGCGCCGGTGCGGTAGCTGTCATCCAGTTCCGGGATCGGCGCTTTGCCGGGGAGGGGAATCAGCAGCTTGCAGATCAGGCCTTCGGCACGCCAATCAAACAAGGCCTGGCCGCCGAGCTGCGATTCGACGCTTGCCATCAGGCTTCTCGTCCCGAACCCGCGCGTTGTCGGCGCTCGGACCGGCGGACCGCCGGTTTCTTTCCAGGTGAGGGCGAGGATGTCGTCCTCGCTCTTCCAGGTGATGGACAATTGTCCCGAAAGCGCGGAGAGCGCGCCATATTTGGCGGAGTTGGTCACAAGCTCGTGCAGCGCCAGCGCCAGGCTCTGCGCGGTTGCGGGCTGCAATTCCACCTCCGCGCCCGACAGCCTGATCTGCTCGCTCATGGAATACGGCGCCAGTTCCTGATCGACCAGCTTGCTGATTTCGGCGCCCTGCCAGCTCGACAAGGACAGGATGGTGTGAACGCGGGCAAGCGCGTTGATACGACCTTCCACGGCATTGACATAGGTTTTGACATTGTCGGCGCGGGTCAATCGAACGATCGATTGCGCCAGCGCCAGCGCATTCTTGGCGCGGTGGTCGACCTCCCGCGTCAGCAGGTTCTGGCGTTCTTCGGCGCGTTTGCGTTCGGTAATATCCACCGTTACGCCGCTGACACGCACCACACGACCTTTGCCGTCGATCGTCGCCGCTGCGGTGGCGGCACACCAGCGCATCTCGCCGTCCGGCCGATGGATCCGGAATTCCGCCTCTGACGATCGCGCCCCCTCGGTGAAGGCAGTCACAATGCCGCGCAGCGCATCGACGTCGTCCGGATGCAACAGCGCCTGAATATTCGTAGACGTTACCTCAAAGCTTTGGGGGGCGACGCCAAAGATCCGGTACTGTCCTTCGTCCCACATCCAGTCGCCGTTGAGCCAGTCCCAGTCCCATGACCCCATCTTGCCGGCGGCAATCGCCATGCTGCGGCGCTGCTCGCTCTCGACAAGCTGGGCCGTCGATTTCTGAAGCTCAGCGGTTCGCGCGCGAACGCGGTCTTCCAGTTCGGCGTTGAGACGCTCGAGCTGCCTGGTTTTGCGATAAAGTTCGGCAAAGACCCTTATCTTTGCCCGCAGCACCTCGGGCACGACCGGCACCGGAACGTAGTCGACGGCGCCCATCTCGTAACCGCGCAGGCGGTCGATATCGCTGACCTGAATGGCCGAGATGAAGATCATCGCCGTCTTCTGGAAACGGGGATGCTCGCGGATCATGGCGGCGAGCTCGAACCCGTCGAGTTCCGGCATGCAGACATCGACCAGGATAATCGCGATTTCGTTCTTGAGCAGGAGTTCCAGCGCTTCGCGGCCGGAGGCCGCGACCACGAGGTTTTCACCCAGCTCCTTCAGGATGACCTCATAGGCAAGCAGCTTGGCCGGCTGATCGTCCACCAGAAGGATGTTTACCTTTTCATGGTCCATCATCGTGCTCAGCGATGCAGCCACATGCGTATGGCGAGCAGCAGTTGTTCGGTGTTGACCGGTTTGGCCAGATAGTCGGAAGCGCCCGCTTCCAGACATTTCTCCCGGTCCCCCTTCATGGCCTTGGCAGTCAACGCGATGATGGGAAGGCGGCTGAACGACGGGTCTTGCCGGATCACCCCCATCGTCTGATAGCCGTCCATTTGCGGCATCATGATATCCATCAGGACGATCGCGATCTCCGGGCTTGACCGCACCAGCGCGACAGCCTCGTTTCCGGTGGTGGCGGTGAGCACCTTCATGCCGCGCCGCTCCAGCACGCTGCTGAGCGCAAAGATGTTGCGCGCATCGTCGTCGACCAGAAGCGCGGTCTTGCCGACCAGATCCTCATCGGAACTGTTCAGCTTCTCGAGCATTCGCTGCTTCTCGACCGGCAATTCCGTGATCACACGGTGCAAAAACAGTGACGTTTCGTCGAGCAGGCGTTCCGGCGATTCCACGCCCTTGACCACGATGCTGCGCGCCATGGTGTGGAGTTCCGCGTCTTCCTCGGCAGACAGTTCACGACCGGTAAACACCACGACCGGCACATTCGAAAGTTCGCCGTCGTTGCGAATCCGGTCCAGCACCTCGAATCCGCTCATGTCGGGCAGGCGCAGGTCGAGCACGACGCAATCGCAGGGGTTGTCGCGCAGCGCGGAGAGGGCGCCCGCGCCGGTATCGGTCGTCACGATCTCGATGTCGTTGTGATCGAGAAGTTCCCGGATACTCAGCTGTTCGGCTGCGTTGTCTTCGACGATCAGCAATCGCTTGCGACGCGGCCGGGCGTACTCCCTGATCTGCGACAGCGCGGCACTGACGCCTTCCGTCGTCGTCGGCTTGTTGACAAAGGAGAACGCGCCGCGCGCCAATGCGTGCTGGCGGTCTTCGTCCAGCGTGATGATCTGGACCGGGATGTGCCGCGTCAGAGGATTGTGCTTGAGCTGGCTCAGCACCGTCCAGCCGAGCATGTCGGGCAGGAATACATCGAGCGAGACCGCCGCCGGCTGGAACTGCTTGGCGAGATCCAGCGCCTCGGCGCCGCGCGCGGCAACCAGTACCTTGAAGCCTTTGTCGCGGGCCAGATCGATCAGCACCCGCGCGTAGTGCGGGTCGTCTTCGACGATCAGAAGGATGGTGTCGCCGGGCTCCAGATTGAGCCGGTCGTCGGGCAATTGCTCGATCACCCGTTCCTGGGTTGCCACCTGCAGCATCGGCGTGGTGCCGTATTGGGGCGCCGTATTGACGCGTGGCGCCACGGTCGGCCCGGAATATTTCAACGGCAGGTAGAGTGTGAAGTTGCTGCCCTTGCTGGGCGCGCTGCGAAGGTGGATTTCACCGCCGAGCAGGCTCGCGAGTTCGCGGCTGATGGCAAGACCAAGACCGGTGCCGCCGTATTTGCGGCTGGT